>JANNSB010000719.1:0-2607 GCA_031402175.1 Planctomycetaceae bacterium | reverse complement strand
CCCGCTTCTGGCGGAGGGTGTGCTGCACCCGTTCCTCGATCGTGCCGCGCGTGACAAAGTTCAGAACCCGCACCGGCCGGTCCTGGCCCATGCGGTGGGCCCGGGCGATCCGCTGTTCCAGTACCGCGGGGTTCCACGGGAGATCGACGTTGATCACCGTATTGGCCGACTGCAGGTTCAGGCCGGTGCTGCCCGCGTTGGTCAGCAGGATCACGCGGCAGTCTGCATCACTCTGGAATCTTTGCACCAGCGCGGGACGCTTCTTCTGCGGAACACTGCCGTCCAGGCGAACGTACGGCATGCTCAGCCGCTCGAGAATCGGTTCGATCAGGTCGTGCATCCGCTTCCATTCGCTGAACAGCACGATCTTGCGGTCTGGCTGAACTGCCAACTGCTCCAGCAGCTCCGTCAGTTGAACCAGCTTGCTGCTGTAGTTCGGTCCCTCTCGGTTCACCAGACCCGTGCCATTCGCGCAGAGCCGGCACATCAATAGCGCCTTTTGAAGTCGCAGCAGATCCATCTCCGTGAGATAGGGTTTGCTGGTGATCTGGGCGACGGTCCGCATGTGGCCGTCATGCAGTTCGAGCTGTTCTTCCGTCGGACGGATGCGTATCACCGAGGTCGTCCGCTCGGGAAGCTGCTCCAGGACCTCCCGTCGCGTTCGTCTGAGCAGGATCGGTTTCAACTGCTCGCGTAACTCGTCCAGCCGACGGAACCCGAGCACGCGGCCGTGATCGTCGACCTGCCGGTGCTTATGAAAGAACCGGAATGCGGGGCCGAGCCGGCGCTCATCGACGAACTTCACGACGGTGTAGAGCTCGTCCAGCCGGTTCTCGAGCGGCGTGCCGCTCAACACGAGTGCGAAAGGGCTGCGCAGCGAGCGAATCACCTGCGAAGTCTTCGACTCCCAGTTCTTGATCCGCTGCCCCTCGTCCAGAATGATCAGATCCCAGGGAACCTGCTCCACGGCTTCGAGGTCGCGCAGAACCTGTTCGTAGTTGCAGAGGGTGAAGAACGCGTTCCCCTGATAGATCTGCCGGCGATCTTCCGTTCGTCCGACGACAATTTCGACGGAGCGGTCGGCAAAGCGTTGAATCTCATCGCGCCACTGCCCCTTGACGGACGCCGGACAAATGACCAGCACGCGCTGAATCCCGACGAGCCGGGCGAGCAGCTCGGCAGTGGCGATCCCTTGAATGGTTTTGCCGAGTCCCATGTCGTCGGCCAGGATGGCGCGTCCCGCTCCCGCGGCGAACGCGACGCCGTCCAACTGGTAGGGAAGCAGCGGATGCTTGAGCAGCGTCTCGCGGAGCGGATGTCCGTTTGGATCGCGACGGATCTCGGCGGCCTGCTCTTGGAGTTGCCGACGCAAGAGATCGCGTTCGATGCACTCCTCCGCATCGGGATAAACCAGCACGTCGTGTCCGGCTCTCTCCAGTTCCTTCAGGCAGGCCACCGCGATGGAGGCGTCGTCGAGCGGCTGCGTCGCCCAGCGGCCGACGATTTGCCGAACGTCGTCGGGACATTCATCTGGCAGCGTGAACCGCAGCACGGCGTCGCCACGGTAGTCGATCCAGAGCCATGTCTGCCGGATGCGGGGACGGAGTTGCAGTTCCTTCTTGCTGAATCGCGTCTTGACCTTGTCGAGGGCGTGCAGGATGTGCTTGCAGGTGCCCAGACGGTTCGTGCGAAAGTCGGGACAGGAGCAGTAGGCTTCTCCCGGTGCGTCCCCCAGCAGTGATACACGATACGTCTTTCCGGACTGATGGCTGGTCAGCGTATAGTCGGTCCACGGGGCGCTGGAATTGCCGGATCGCAGCGACATCCGTTCCCGACGAGCCCGCTGACATCGTTCGTCAAGAGCCCGTTCGAGAAGTTCCTGCTCGGTCAACAATTCAAAAGGCACGGTTTCGTCGGGAGGAGCGGATAGCCCCAGCGCGAGTTTCTGTTCGAGCAGTAGACTCAAGGCAGCGCCGGCGTGTTCGCAGGGGATCTCGCATTGATCGCAACGCAGGTGCAGTTCCTGTGACCGAGCGGCCATCTGCGTGAGAACGACAACGGCCTTCCCGTTGGACAATGTTTCGTCGGGAATGCTGACGCGAAAGAGATCCCCGGCCAGGTACGCGTGGTCCTCGGTGGTCAAATCCCACCGCGTTCCGCCTTTGCGGACAAGCTGCTTCCCATTTTCGCCGAGCAGCCGACAGGCCTGGATGTGCGTGAGACCTGCCAGTCGATCGCGAAACGAAATGTGTTTCTTGCTTTTGACTTGACCCGCGCGGCGTTTACCGTTGGCGGAAGCGTTCTTACGACCCAAAGACACGGCAGTACGCGGCATGGCGTTTCCTCCCTGATTGGACCATGGGGCCATCCAGGCCGATATGCTAACTCGGGAGGTCATTGACGGCAACCGCCTCGCGCCAATCATCCCGGATGTTGTGAGCATCCGGGATGATGAACAGACGAGCGTTGGCGTTGTTCGTTTAAAGAGCGGCGGGGTTCAACCCTGCCGCTCCTGCGCTCTGGGCATCTGGTGTGGACTGCTCGTTGAACAGAGGCATCGACTTCTGCACCGACTGATAGACTCCCCAGCCCAGCGGCACGGCGATC
>JANNSB010000718.1:0-1693 GCA_031402175.1 Planctomycetaceae bacterium | reverse complement strand
GCGCGATGCTCGCCTCGGCGTGCTGAACCGCATGATTCTGACTCCGTCACATCACCGGGTGCATCATTCGCGGAATCCGCTCTACATCGACACCAACTTCTGCAACCTGCTCAACGTCTGGGACCGGGTGTTCGGCACGTTGCAGGATGAGCAGATGGATACGCCACCGGAATACGGAATCACGCGCGCCATGAAACCTGGAAGCTTCATCGATTTCTATTTCGGTGAGCTGATCGCGCTCGCCCGCGACGTGAAGCAGGCGCCGGGGCTGCGCAATAAGCTGGCGTACGTGGTGATGCCGCCGGGCTGGAGCCACACCGGGCAGCACAAGACGGCGTCGGCGATGCGTCGTGCACTGCGCACCACGTCGGCGTGATGCGTCTGGTGGATCGGGTCAGGCGAGGATCTCGCGCACGACCAGGCCTGAGGTATCGGTGAGCCGGTAGTTCCGGCCCTGAAAGGTGTGAATGAGCCTCTCGTGATCGAAGCCGAGCAGATGCAGAATGGTCGCGTGCAGGTCATGCACGTCGGTCTGACCACTGACGCCCTGATAGCCGATTTCATCCGTTTCACCGTGTGACACACCACCGCGGATACCGCCGCCCGCCATCCACATCGTGAACGCTCCGTTATTGTGATCACGTCCAATGAATGGATTATCAGTACCAGAGCGATTCTCACGCATCGGCGTTCGTCCGAATTCTCCACCCCAGACGATCAGTGTGTCATCCAGCAATCCACGCTGCCTGAGATCGAGGATCAGTGCTGCGGTAGCGCGATCGGTCTCCTTGCATCGTTCGTGGAACCCGACGTTGAGCGCTTCCGCAGCACCGGCACCGTGCGAGTCCCAACCCCAGTGAAAGAGCTGAATGAAGCGCACACCTCGCTCGGCAAGACGTCGCGCAAGCAGGCAGTTGTTGGCGTACGACGTCTTGCCAGGGGTGGTGCCGTACAGTTCGTGAATCGACGCCGGCTCGGAGTCGATGTCCATCGCTTCCGGCACGGAGAGTTGCATCCGGAACGCCATTTCGTACTGTGAGATTCGCGTACTGATCTCGGGATCACCAACGGTTTCGAACTGCTGCTGATTGACGGCGTTGATCGCGTCGAGTGACGCCTTCCGCAATTCGCGCGGGACCCCGTCGGGATCGGAGAGGTAGAGCACGGGATCGCCGGCGCTGCGACACTGGACGCCTTGATAGACACTCGGAAGAAAACCGCTGCCGTAGACACTGGCTCCGGCATCGGGCCCGGTGCCGCCGGAGAGCAGCACCACGAAGCCAGGAAGATTCTGGTTCTCGGTTCCAAGACCATACGTGACCCACGATCCGATGCTCGGCCGACCGAGTCGGGGTCCACCGGTATGCACCAGCAGTTGTGCGGGGGCGTGATTGAACTGATCGGTGTGCATCGCCTTCAGGAATGCGATCTCATCCGCGACTTTCGCGAGGTGTGGCATTCGATCCGACACCCAGGCACGTGACTCACCGTGCTGTTGAAACTCCGCCTGGGGACCCAACATTTTCGTAAGGCCCTTGATTACCGCAAATCGATTGCCTTCCAAAAGCGACTCGGGGCAGAGCTGCCCGTCGAGTCGTGCGAGTACGGGCTTGTAATCGAGAACCAGAATCTTCCTGGCTTCGTGGTGCTGCTCTCCGGCGGCACCGGGCCCGATGCCGGAGCCAGTGTCTAC
>JANNSB010000717.1:0-17111 GCA_031402175.1 Planctomycetaceae bacterium | reverse complement strand
CGCCGTGCTGCTCAACACCGGCATCGCCAGCGCCCGCGACCCGCTCAAGATGGCCCACGCCATGAAGCACGCCTGCCTCGCCGGCCGACTCGCCTACGAGTCGGGCCGCATTCCGAAGAAACTCTACGCGACGGCTTCGAGTCCGGAGGAAGGGGTTGTGGGGAGGTAGGCTCTACGCCGCCGGCGTTGACGGCGCGCAGGGTGACCCGGCCACTCCTGGCCGGGTCGCCCGGCGACAAGAAGCCTCTTCGTCGGCGTCCCTCTGCGTGGAGACGCTGCACCAAAACTGACCACACATGATGCAGCTTCGTATGCCTGCGGCACCCAGCCGACAAGCGGCTGGGCCACCCTGCCTAACTCACCAATCGCACTGGCAAAGCCAGTAACACACTCTGGGATCGACAGTGTCACCAGTGTCACCCGTCGATAGACCGACCACTACAGCTACTGATCATCCCCGTCACTGTCCTCTGCTTCCTCATTGATCAATTGGACAGCGATCAATGGTGTACGGCGCGCCATAATATACTCTTGCATTCCCGTAGCAGCAGTTGTCTCTAATGCAACATCGATCTCTTGAAAGTCACCTCCCGCCTCGTATATTTCTTGCCACTGCGTTGCATCAAACTGAACTTCCTTCGAGGGATCGAAGGCTGCCCCTTCGGATTCACTATATTCCTCAACATATCGTAACCACAGCTGTGGTTCGCCGACTTGAGATACTGTTAGCTGAGAATAGTCGATTTCCACATCGACCTGCATAGTTAGCACATAGCGGTCATTAAGAAAACATTGAGTGTTCCAGACTTTTACGCCTTCTCCCATCCCGTAATGTGTAATGAAATGATCCGCCGGTGCAAACATTTCCTCCATTTGCCTCGCAATCGGCACTCGCGTCGCAGCGGATTCGTGAATTGCGATGTATTCGTCAAGGGCGTCATTGTCAGAACACGCCAGGAACATAAGTTCAATCACTAAGAAGATCCTCATTTTATCGCTCCTTGACAAAACGCGGGTCACTTGGATGCGGATCCCAAAGGTCCGCGAACTCACCCTGATCAAGGTCTCGAAGCAGCGCATCGTTGATCCACATTCTATGAGACGGAAAGGCGCTGCCCGTACACTCTATGATTCTATAGACGCCTTTCTGACCTTCACAGCAAATCTCAATCTGTGCACGGTGCCAAATGTTGATCGACGTTCTACGCGCCACCCATTGCATGTCAGGCTCGACAATTGGATTCGGATGACCCCAGCCTTCTAACTTTAGGGTAATGCACTTTTCGGCAGGCTTTAGTTTTGGAACGGTGAATTTGGATTCGATAGTACCTGTAAACCCTATTGATATTCCACCAATTGGCAACACGGGCGTCGAGAGTTCCATTCCACCGTCATCGAAACTCCAATCATCGACGACACTAAGATTGTCGTTGCAGTCACATTCGAATAGGACGTACCCCTTTGTGAAAAGCCGATATGTCTGGTCCATGTCAGTTGTTTGTGGATTCTGATTGAATGCTCCCAGGTACTGAACAAGACTAGCCAGAAATGCGAGACGAGAAGACGCAGTCGGGTGTATATAGTAATCTAATGGATCAAATAATACTCCGAACTGGTTGCCGGCACGGTCAGGAACGATCGCGCCTACTGGGTGCACGCCGAAGATAAAACTCTTCATTACGATATTTACTCGGTATCTAGGCAATAATCCCGTTGGATCGGAAAACACAGTTCCTGTGTTTAATGAGTATGTGTATGGGGCGGTGTTTCCGTCGACGAACCGCAGCGGATCCACGCTCACCCACCTTCCGATCGCCGGCCGATAGACCCGAGCCCTGACGTAGTAGTCCGCGGTGGACGGCACGAACAGGTACCCGAGTTCGCCCACCCAGCGGAACGGCACCGCCAGCGTGGGGGCCGCGGTGATCAGGTTGCCCCAGGCGTCGTACAGCAGGCTCTCACTGACGTTCTCGGAGGCGTCGGTCAGCAGGCGCGTTGAACCGAGCGCGTCGAACACGTAGTAGTGTGTGGCCCCCGACTTCCGCTGGGAGATGAGCCGCCCGTATGTCGTCGGTTCGTTCGTGTAGGTCGCGACCGTAACGCCCGACGCATCGGTCTCCAGCAGGTAGGCTTCGCCGTCCCATACGAACTTCGTGGTTGCGGGTCCGGTCTCGTGCTGGATCCGCTTGCCGTCGGGATCGTAGGCCATCGTCTCCCGCGTGCCCGAAGGGTTGAGCACCCCCACGAGCTTGTTTTCATAGTCCCAGACGCTGGTCGTCCGCGCGAGACTCGGCGCAATGACGACTTGTTGATTGCCGTCCGCATCGAAGATGTACGTCGTGCGGCCGCCGGCATCCTGAGCGTATCTCAACTGGTTTGCATCGTCATAAGTCGAGGTGGTGCGGACGCCATCAAGGTTCTTCAGCGTGCGATTCCCACGGTTGTCATAGGTGAACGTGTTGCGGAACGCGTTGGCCCCCGTGCGGTGCTCCCCGGTCAATTGATATGCGGGATCGTAGGACCAGGTGGTGCGGGCGGTGCTCTCTCCCGTTTCCGCCATCGCCGTGCGGTTGCCCGCTTTGTCATATTGGTACTCGTACTTGGCCTGCAGCGAGGCGTCGCTCTTGAGCTGCGCCACCGCGGTGATTCTGTTGGCAAGGTCGTAGCTGAACGAGGTGCGGCTGCCGTTGGCGAGTTTCTTGACCGTGCGTCGACCTGCGGCGTCATAGCTGTAGCTGGTCCGTTCCCCTTGCGGATTGACGACGGCCGTCAACTGCTTGACGTTATCGTAGAGGTAAGTGTGCCGACCGCCGTCGGGATCGATCATCAACGACTTCTGACCAGTGACCGTGTAGCGATACTGAATGCGTTTCTTGATGCCCATGACATCGGCTCCATTTCGAGAATGGCCTCGTGCCGAGCGAGGGAGTCGCAGCAACTCCCGTGGTTGAGATCAGTCTGGAAACTGATCGGATGTGAACAATCTCAATCTACCAACGCTCAACACGGGGGATCAAGCGGAATCCGTCAAGAAATACGGGGGGATGGACAAATGTCAAACAGGGCAAATGACGTAGCTGGCGTCGACCTGTGGCATGCGCAACCGCGATGGTAGGGGTAGAAATGTGAGTTCGTCCGGTGACGATCCTCAAGGCAACTTGTCTTTGGGCGTGGCTGGTCAGTGGTCGCCGGCGTGCGGGGAGGCCGTTTCCCTAATCGTCGTCAAGAGTGCACTCGACAAAAGTTTCCACTGCCCGGCGCGTGAAATGAGCCACTGCGTCACCCTGTCACGAACTCCCCCGGAGGGTCGATCGGCCCAGGCGGAGCCTTTGCTCGCTGATGGCTATTGGCACATTGCCAATGGCCGGAATGCGAGAGGTAAGGACTGCTGAGACAGGAAACGGGCGGCTGGGCTTAACAACCCTCCCGCTCGTTTCCTCCGGTCTCGGCACCCGCAGCGCAACTGCAACGGGGCCGCAGTTTCGCCTGCGCCTTGTCGTCAAACGTGATGTTCACTCAGCGCGCTAAATCATGATCCTTAGGCACCTCATGCACCCGGCGAAGGGTCGACCGACCAACGGGAGCCCCCAGCCCCGAGGCTCAAGCTTTGCACGGCGTCGACGGGGCACTGGGTTGCTTCACCAGCCAGGTAATGAGCGTCGCCGAGACCGCGACACAGACGAGTAGCACGGGCCAGTGGGGGAGCAGGCTCCCCTCATCGACGTGAAAGAGCGTCGGAATCACGCCTTCCTCGAGTGACGACTCGGGAAGCCGGCTTTGCGCCACCTGCATTCCGTTGTAGATGAAGTGGAACAATACCCCTGGCAATAGGCTGCCGCTGCGAACGGCGAGCAGTCCGATGATGATTCCCAGCAAGGCTGCATTGAATTGCTGTTGCGGAATTCCGTGAATCAGTCCGAAGACCACCGCCGAGATGACGATCGCCAGCCAGTTGCGCCCCGAGCGCTGCAGTCCCGAGAGGATGAAGCCGCGAAACGCCAGCTCTTCACAAACGGCCGGCGCGACCGCCACCGCCAGCAAGGGCCACCACACCGGCACGCTCGGATCCGAGATGGCGTTTGCGAGCTGCTCAATTCCTTCCGGCAGCTTCGGGAAGAACCAGCCGAGCCAATGCAAGAGCTGCACGCTGATCGGCTGCAAGGTAAATGGCAAGATCAAAGCGGCCAGCCAGTATTGCCACGCGGGCCAACGCAGCTTCAGCGTCCAATTCACTCGGCTGGTCAACAACAGGCCCATCATCACGGCTGGCGTACCGATGGTGGCGATCATGAAGATCGTCTGCAGTCGGAACACCTCAATGCTGTCCCCGGCTATCAATGCCTCTGCGAAGGCGCTCTGTTGAACAGGCATTAACACGAACCACAACATCAGGATCAGCACGATGCAGAACGCTGCTTCGGTAAAGCTCGGCGTCGAATCCTTGTCACGAAAGATGTGGGCCACCCACAGTTTGAGGTCGAATCGTTCCGCCTCGCGGAAAAGCACCGATTCCTGGCTGAAGAGTTCGATGGCCCACCAAAGCGCCAAGGCGCAATACGCCAGGCTCGACAGCAGCACCGGAATGGCGTAGACGAGCAGTTCTGCCGTGTTGCCGGTGGCCAGCAACAGCGACTTGAGCAACAGGGCCGGTCCCACGACCGGCATGATGCTCTTGAACGGGTCGATCTCGACGCCGGGGTAGAGGCAAAAAAATGTGAGACCCATCGTGACCAGGAGCAGTGGCGTCAGATAGTACTGGCCTTCCTTGCTGCTGCGGGCCAACATCGCGAACGCCAGACTGAGTGAACTGAACAGTGCCGAAAGCGGTACCGCCAGAATCACGAGCCAGGCCAACGACGCCAGCGGAGGGAATTGGGCGTCGCCCATCAATGCACCGGTCGGCCCGGCTCCCGCGGTGAGGTTCATCATGTGGCTGCCCGTCGCGCCCATGCAGGCGATGTTCAACAGCGCGGTCGAGATGCTGAAGAGCATCACCGTGAAGAACTTGCCCAGCACGATTTCGGTGCGCGTGGCGGGGCAGATGAGCAGCGTTTCCATCGTGCCGCGTTCCTTTTCGCCGGCTCCCAGGTCGATCGCGGGATAGAAGGCTCCGGTCACTGCCATGATAACGAGCAATGTCGGGAACAACTTGCTCCACAGGTTGGCCGCGATCTGATCTCCTTGAGCGAGATCGACGCGCGTGGGATCGACCGGCTTGTCGATCGAAGCGGGCAGTCCGGCGGCCGAAAGCTGGCCCTGCAGAACGAGATGCTCCCAGTTGTCGATCGCCTCGCGGACGCGGCGGTATGCAATCTGCGACTTCTCGTCGGCGCTGTTCTGCAACACGACGGGATGCGGAATCTCCTGATGGATCGGTTCGCGATGAACGAGCCGTTCGGTCTGCTGTTTCAACGACTCCGCGAAACCTTCCGGAATGACGACGAGCACCTGAATGTCGCTGTGCTGAAACCATTCCGTGAGGCTCGCCTTGACGACCTCCTCCGCCTCCAGCAGTTCAGCGATCTCCGCCTGCAGGGCAACGGCGTCGATCGGATCTTCACTCGTGGCAACGGCATCCGGCGATGTGGGTGTTTCCTCAGTTTCCTGCGGCACGACTTCGAGTCCCGAAGCAGCCGCCAGGCTGTACGCGGTCAGAAGTGTTTCAATTTCGCGGCGTTGACGGACGAGTTCCGCGAGTTCATGGATCGATTCGATCTGGGACTGAGCGACGCGAATGCGCGCGCGGTCGGCATCAGGAATTGCGTCGCCTTCCCGCGGCACATCGGTGGTGAGATAAAGCCTGTCGGCGTCGCCGGGATCGGTAAACAGAGTCGGCAAGAACCGATTTCCGACGTACATCGGCGGCAAGCCGTGGCGCTGCGAGTCGAGTTCAGCGGCCCCGAGGATCACAACGTTTCGCGCCTGCTGGGAGAACGTCAGCGTCATTTCGACCATGCCGATGCCGAGCGCCGGATAGAGCAGCAAGGGCAGGATGGCGACCATGAACAGCGTTCTGCGGTCGCGCAATTGATCGCGGACCTCGCGCAGAAAGATCAGTCGCACGTTCTTCCAGGACATACCGTATTTGCTCGTACGCTCCGCGAGTTACTTGCTCGAATCGAACTCGGTGGAAGGAACGGACGCGTGGCGCGCCTCGTCGTGTTGGTGAATCAGTTCAAAAAACAACTCTTCGAAATCAGGCTGACCATGGGCCGACGCCAGTTCGTCGATGGTCCCCAAAGCGAGAATCTCCCCGCGGTGAATGATCGCCACTCTGTCGCAGAGTTTCTCGACCTCCCGCATGATGTGCGTCGAGAAGATGATGCACTTCCCCTGGCTCTTGAGGGATTCAATCGTCTTCAGCACCGCGCGGGCGACCAGCACATCGAGGCCCGATGTCGGCTCGTCGAAGATCAGCACTGGCGGGTCGTGGATGATCGTGCGGGCGATCGACGCTTTCTGTTTCATGCCCGTCGACATCTTCGAGCCGAGAATGTCGCGGATCTCGTTCATCTGCAGAATCTCGAACACCTCGTTCAGTCGAGCCTGCAGGCGTTCTTCATCCATTCCATACAGCCGGCCGTAGTACTCGACGAGTTCCCAGGCCGTCATGCGGTCGTAGATGCCTGTGTTGCACGACATGAAGCCGATGCTCGACCGCACCCGTTCGGGATGGGCCACGACATCGTGACCGGCGACCATCGCGATGCCCGAGGTCGGCTTGAGCACCGTGCTGAGGATCCGCAGGCAGGTGGTCTTGCCGGCCCCGTTCGGACCGAGCAATCCGAAGATTTCCCCAGGCTGCACGTCGAACGACACATCATGCAGCGCGGGGACCGGACCACGTTTGAGGTCGAGAAACTCCTTGCTGAGGTGTTCGACGTGGATCATCGACCTGAAGGGGGTCCGTCTGCGGGGATGCTCGCGGGAAGGGTGTCGCGCTGGTTCAACCACCTTACTGTGCCACTTCCGGCCCGCCAAGTGGTGATTGAATTGCCGAATGCAGACCTTCAGGTGTTCGGCGAGTCGACACGTCGGCACATTCGGTACTCTACACCAACCCACCGACAATCGCGAAAATGCAGTCGGACGGCCAATCTCGCATGGTCCAAACGTGATGGATGCGCTGCCTCTGACGATTATCGGGAGTCACACCGACTCCCTGGGCAATGGCTCCGAGTCGGCGATCCCACGCGATGCCGCAGTTTGCCCGGTCAGCGCTCACACACACCGGCGAGCCGTTGCGAATTGAAGGCCGGTCACAATACGATACATGGAGGGCCAGCGACGTGTTGAATCGCAAGCTGCCGTGCGTTAGTCATTTGGGTGATCATTTATCCGTATTGTATTCGGAAACAGGCTGTAAGTCTTTATCACGGTTGCTCTTTCTTCAGTTCGTTATTCATTCGAGGCATTGAACGTCATGAATCTGATTTCCCTGTTGGCTGCGGTCGAGGAGACCGACCCCGTCAAGGACCAATGGAAGATACTGCTGGGCGTGACCGTCGGGTTGATCGTCATTTTCGCGGTGATTAACCGATTCACTCGGGCCGGGACCATCGCCCGGGCGACCTTCAAGGAAGCGATACGACAACCCATCTTTCTGCTGGTCGTGTTGCTGGGCATCGCGGTGATTGGCATCAATCACTGGATTCCGTTTTTTTCGATGGGAGACGACACCAAGATCTTCATCGACTGCGGTCTGTACACGATTCTGGTTTCGGGCATCCTGCTCGCGGTGTGGACGGCCAGTCAAAGCGTGGCCGAGGAAATCGAAGGCAAGACCGCGATGACTCTTTTGTCGAAGCCGATCCATCGCTGGCAGTTCGTAGTCGGCAAGTACCTGGGCATCGTGCAGTCCATCTTACTGCTGACGATCGTGATGGGTGCTTGCTTCTTCGCCATCACCTATTCGAAGTACGGCTACGATCAGCGGGAATCCGGCAAGGGGAACATCGATCTGATGGAACTCTCCGACGCAGGATTTCGCAGACCGCAACCCGACCGACTGGAAGCGGCGCTGAAGACCTTGCCCGGGCTGGCCACCGCGTTCATGGAAGCCTGCGTGATGGCGGCGGTGAGCGTGGCGATTTCCACTCGCCTGCCGATGCTGATCAATATCGTTTCGTGTTTTGCGATCTTCATCGTGGGCCGGTTGACTCCGGTGCTGGTGGAGTCGAAGTTCAGGGATCTTCCGGTAGTGAAATTCATGGCCAACATCTTTGCCGTGATCCTGCCGTCGCTGGACAGTTACAATATGACCACGGCCATTTCGACGGATCGACAGATCCCGACCGAATATCTGGGGCTCTGCGGCCTCTATACCCTGGCGTATATCGGCGCGGCGATGATGCTGGCGTTGATCCTGTTTGAAGACCGTGACCTTGCCTGACCGGATAGCACACCGATGACAGGGATGACCACCTCGCTTGCCGGTCTGCGCCGGCCCAGCCAGTGGCTGCAGCCGGGAGGCAGGGGCGTCGTCGGCTGGTCGATCGTGTACTCGCTGTCGCTGTGCGTCATCCTGCTGCTGATCGCGGGATTGATCGACTTGTGCGTGCATAGAGGCGAAGTCGACATCGAGCCGCCCGATGTGAATGAAGCCCGCAAGTTGGGTGGTGCCAGCCTGCTGATTGTGCCTGCCGGCGAAAAGAGTCGCATCGTGGATTCAGGCGTGTTTCCCACAATCTGGCAACTGCGCGAGACCATCTGGGGACAGCCGTTGTCCCGGTTGTACCGCGGCTTTCCCCCCCTCCGGGCAGTCGAGCCCGCATTGTCGTTGTACATCCTGCAAATCGCCTGCATCGGGTGGCTGTGCGGTTACTCACTGGGCGGAATCTCCACGGGTTCGTTGACCATCGCGCAGCGCATTTCTCACTCATTGCGCGAGGCGATTCACCGTCAAGCATTGAGACTCGGCGTCAGCGATGTCGAAGGCAAGGGCCGGGAACTGGCATGGAAGCTGTTCACTCACGATGTTGATCAGATCCACGACACGGTCCGGTATCAGACAGAAGGCTGGTGGAGGCATGGACTGTCCGCCGTTTCCTTGCTGCTGCTGTCGCTCATCGTGGATTGGAGACTGACATTCTACTGCCTGGTTCCACTCCTTACCGCGGTCGCGCTCTGGCATTACGAGCGTCGCCGCGAACTGGCCGCTCAGTTGATGACCGAGGCGGAGACCGCGGTTGATCTGCGTCTGCTCAGCGAGGGCTTTCACCATCCACAACTCATCAAGGGATTCGGGATGGAGCAGTTCGAGCACGAGCGATTCAGGAAACACGGACACCGCCTGTCCGACCGCAGAATCACGGGCTATCGCAATGCGGCCGGTACAAGGCGCTTGTCACGGTTTCTGTCAATCGGCTTTATCGCGATCGCTATCTATCTGGCCGCGCTTCGCATTCTGTCTCCCGACAACCCCGCGGATGGCATCAGCCTCGCGAAGGGACTGCTCTGTGTGTTCTCGCTGGCTGTCGTCGCCCCGTCTCTCAGCGCACTGTGGCAACTTTACGTGGATCGGGACGCGCTCAGCCGGCTGCATGCAGGGGTGAAGCGCTATCTGTCCGAGATTCCCGAAGTCGGCCAGGCCGTCGGCGCGCGGTTCATCGAACCGGTGTCCAAGTCGATCGCCGTCGAAGGGGTCACCTACACGTATCAGAGCAGAGCCGTCCTCGAAAAGCTGGATCTCACGATCTCCGCCCACAGCACGATTGCCATCATCAGCCCCGAGTCGGTGACCGCGCGTGTTTTCGCGCAATTGCTGCCGCGTTTTATCGAGCCGCAAGTCGGACGCATTCTGTTCGACAATCAGGACATCGCCTTCGGCACTTTGGAATCTTTGCGTGCGGAGACCGGCTACATTTCCGGGAGAGACTCGGTGTTGACGGGCACGATCATCGAGAACCTGACCTGCGGTGATTCGGCGATCTCCCTGCCCGACGCGACCGAGGCCGCCAAGAAGAGTCACGCCCACAACTTCATTCAGCGCCTACCACAAGGCTATGAGACCGTGGTCGGGGAACGTGGCGTGACCCTGGACTCTGGCGAGTGCTTTCGACTGGCCATCGCCCGCGCCCTCTTGCGTGATCCTGCGGTACTCATCATCGAGGAACCAGAGATCGCGCTCGACGATGACACAAAGTCGCTGATCGACGATTCGTACGCACGGCTTTGTCCAGGTCGCACCGTGATCTTCCTTCCGACACGATTGTCGACGATCAAGCGCTGTAGCCGAGTGGTGTTGCTCCGCGAAGGTTCCATCGTGGCGGACGGAAAACATGCCGACCTGGTGAGAAACTCCGAGGAGTACCGCCATTGGGAATACACGCAGTTCAACGTGTTTCAACGTCGCACCTAGGTTCCGCGGCTGGACCAGCCAGGCGATTGTCGGGAGCACCGGGGGTTGTCGAATCGCAGTGGGAGCCTGACTTCCGGCAACCGCCCGAATATTCCCAGCGATTTAATGAGCATGGCGTCCGTAGTGCTGGTCGTTCGCTACGCGCTGAACCTATAATTCCCAGGTCGTGTCCGGCAGCTACCCTCTTGATTTCACCGCTAACGGGCGGATTATGGAAGGGTGGAGCATGGACATCCTCAGACATTCTACAGAAGGGTTCACCAGCATGATGAGACGCAGTCGCACGATTACGGAGAGCCGAGTTCACTCAGGCGGATTCGAAAATGCATTCCAGGAGTCGACGACTTGCGAATCTCAAGGTGCGGGTCTCGAAGCCGCTTGCTGGTGCGCCAAGATCTGCGATGACTATCGCGGGCTGGACACCGTCGTGCTCGACCTGCGGCACATCACCAAGGAGTTCGACTACTTCGTGATCACCACGGGGAACAGCCGCCGCCAGATGCACGCCATCGCCGAGGAAGTTGATCGCATGCAGTCCGAGCATGGTGAACGGCGCATCGGCATCGAAGGCTACGATCGCAGTCACTGGATCGTGCAGGACTATGGCGATGTTGTGCTGCACGTCTTCACGCAGGCGACTCGCGAACTGTACGATCTCGAAAACTTGTGGGCCGACGCGGTGCCTGTCGATTGGCGCGCGGTGATGGCCGACGTTCATGTGGCCTGATTCGCAAGATGGGTGATCGCAGCGATGTTGCATGCCGTCATCATGGCCGGCGGGTCGGGGACACGCTTCTGGCCGTTGAGCCGGCAAGCACTCCCCAAGCAGTTCCTGCGACTGACCTCCGAGCGCAGTCTCATTCAGCAGGCGTGGGATCGCGTCGCCGCCTGGATACCACCTGATCGCATCTGCGTAGTCGCGGGCAATTCGCATCGGCCATTGCTAACCGAGCACCTGCCAGATCTGAGATCCGATCGTGTCTATCTGGAGCCGATGGGTCGCAACACGGCCCCCGCCATCGGTCTCGCCGCGCTGAAGGTTCTGGAACATGACCCCGACGCTGTCATGTTGGTGATGCCTGCCGACCATGTGATCGATCCGGAAGAGGCGTTCGAACAAGCCGTCCTGCAGGCCGCGGAGATCGTCCAAAATGACCCACGGCAACTGGTGCTGTTCGGTATCCGCCCCCATTATGCGGCGACCGGCTATGGCTACATCGAGACCGGTGCGCCACTGACCGGAATCTCGCAGGCCCGTCGCGTCCAGGCGTTTCGTGAGAAGCCCGACAAGGCCACAGCGGAGCAGTATCTGCAGCAGGGCAACTTTCTGTGGAATGCCGGAATCTTCGTCTGGCGGGCGGACCGCATCCTGTCGGCTCTGCGTGAACGTCGCCCGCAACTGGCGGCCTCGCTGGCAGAGCTTCCCGCGTCGAGCGAGGCGGCCGACTTCACCAGTCGCTGGAGCCAGTTAGAGTCGATTTCTATCGACTACGCCGTGCTCGAACACGATCCCCAGGTGTGCGTCATTCCCGCCACGTTCGAGTGGGACGACGTCGGCAGTTGGGAATCGCTCGCCCGGCGTCTGCCAGCCGATGAGCGCGGCAACGTCGTCATTCAAGGCGCATGCTCGCTGGTGAACACCAATTCGTCGATCGTGCTGGCTGGCGACGGACACGTTGTGGTGACGAGCGGACTCGAAGACTGCATCATCATTCACACGGCGGATGCCACTCTCGTCGCCAAGCGCGGCGATGCGGAGTCGCTGCGGAAAGTCATCGAGCAGTTGAAGGCCGAGGGCTTCGATGGCATCCTCTGAACCGATCGTCGGTCCGGATGACTTTCCCTCCGAAGGCCGGCTGCTGGGACTCGACTTCGGCACACGCCGCATCGGAGTCGCAATTTCCACGCCGGAGCAAACGATCGCCAGCGCGCTCATCACGATTCATCGTTCGACCCGCGAGGCCGACTCAGAGAAATTGCAGAAGGTCGTCCAGGAATACCGCATCGCCGGCTTGATCGTGGGCCTGCCGATCCTCTTGAGCGACCAGGAAGGCGAATCGGCTCGCCACGCCCGCGAGTTCGGAGCCTGGGCCGCCGAGGCGACAGGCCTTCCCATGCGATTCTGGGATGAACGATTCTCGTCTTCGTACGCCGACGATGTCATTCGGGAAGCCGGCATGAACAAGAAGCGGGCGAAGGAGCGCAGGGATATGCTGGCGGCACAATCGTTCCTGCAGTCCTACTTGGATTCTCGCAGGGTGCCTGCGATAGACTCCGCTGACACGGATTCACTCGATTCCGCCACTTGAACCTGTTGGCACGACCACGGACATGGCCAGGAAACCCGCATCAAAACCACCATCGCCAGGGGATGCCCCGGCCGGCGCTCCCGCCGAACTGCAGCGGCCGGCAATCGAAGTGCTGTATGCCGATGAACTGCAGCGATTGATCCAGCGGGACGACGGACTGCCTCGCCCAGGCGGCTGGCAAATGCCCCCCCGTGCCGTCCTCGAGTTTGTGCTCGGCAACGAGGCCTTCGGCATTCAGCCGAAGTTCGTGGGCCGCAGGTCGTTCCTCGAGCGCTGCATCGTCGCGCTGGCCACGAATCGCGGACTGATGCTCATCGGCGAACCGGGGACCGCAAAGAGCTACCTGAGCGAACTGTTGGCGGCGGCCGTCTGCGGCGACTCGACGCTTACGATTCAAGGGAGCGCGGGGACGACGGAAGACAACATCAAGTACTCCTGGAACTACGCATTGCTTGTGTCATCCGGTCCCAGCGAGCAGTCGCTCGTCCCCGCTCCGCTCTATCTGGGTCTCAAGCATGGCAAGATCGCCAGGTTCGAGGAGATTACCCGCTGTCCGCTGGAAATTCAGGACACGCTCCTCTCGATTCTCAGCGACCGTGTGATGTCGATTCCCGAACTCGATGGCGAGGCCCGTTCGCTGTTTGCCCGCACCGGCTTCAACGTGATCGCCACGGCCAACACTCGCGATCGCGGCGTGAACGACATGTCCGCCGCACTTAAACGGCGCTTCAACTTCGAAACCGTGCAGCCGATCGAAAGCCTGGCCCAGGAGATGGAACTGGTGGAGCGCGAAACAAACCGCATGCTCAGGCACGCAGCGGTTCCGGTGTCGATCACGCCGCCGCTGACGGAGCTGCTGGTCACGACATTTCGCGAACTGCGCAGCGGCAAGACCGTCGACGGCAAGGGGATTGAAGGCCTGTCGACCGTGCTGAGCACCGCCGAAGCGGTCTCCACGGGATTCGCCGCGGCGATGCACGCCTATTTCTACGATGACGGCGCGTTCCAGCCGACGCATCTGGTCCAGCACATGATCGGCACGGTGCTCAAGGACAACCCGGAGGATCTCAAGAAAGTCCGCGGCTACTTCAACCACGTCGTAAAATCTCGCGGCGAAGACCACTGGCGCGCGTTCTACGAAGCAAGGGAGATGCTGGGCTAGCGAGACCTTCGCTTGCTCTCATTTGTCCGGCTCGAACTGCTTCAGCAATCGCTTCGGCGCGGTGTTGCGCCAGGCGGTGGCGAGAGCGAGGCGGACGGCAGCCGCTCGGGCGCGGGGCAAGAGCACCTTCGTCGCTCCCTTCGCACCCCAGCCGCCGGGGATCGGTTCGAACGTCTTGGGGTCGCGCTGCATGAATTCCGCTTGCTGGTCGAGTGTCAGCTTCACCATGCCCCATTTGTCGTCGGGCCAGAGCGTGGCGAAGATCTTGCCGCCGACACGAAAATCGGGATGCCCCATATGCTCCCGTTCCTCGGCTTCGGGGAAGCTGAGCGCGAGACTGCGATATTCGTCGGCGGTCATGCGGGTGGACAAGATGCGGCGCGGAAGAATCAACGGACGCAAATCATGCTCTACTGCCGATGTCTGCGCGGTCGGTGGACGGAGTTGTGTCCGATTGCATCTGATCCCGCGTGGCGGTACGGAAGATCACACGGTCCCTATGCTTCTGCTGCAGCCGACGATAACGTTCGACGAGCTTCTGCGGATCGTGATTCGCCGCCTCGGATATGCGATGTCTGACCTCTCGAATCGCTGCAATCGCCGGATCGGGTTTCATCTTGATGCTTCCTCCACCGCAATTCGAATCCTGGTCGCCACGCGCATCGGCATTGTAATCGATTGCGACGAAGATCGCCGACTCGTTGTTTCTGAATGAGAGAATCAGTTGTAACAGTGGATCGTAAAGTGGGTAAGACAACGGGACACGGAGGGAGCCGCGATAGCGACCGTCGACTCGATCGGGCTGAACGAGTCGATTCCGCCAGCCGACCTTTCCCCCTTTCCCCGTGTCATCCAGTCTTCCTCCATGAGACCGAAATCCGCTTCACACCCTATCGCCGTGGCCTACCGTCAGTCGTCTTTCAACGCGGCTTGGCATCCTCGCCCGCGCGCCATAGAATGCGGTCCCACTGCCTGGTGGTGTAACGGTAGCACGAATGACTCTGGATCATTTGGTCAAGGTTCAAATCCTTGCCGGGCAACTGATCGGAAGTAGTTTGCTGTGGCGTGACTTACGTCAACCTGCGGATTGATCGGCAGTGCAGCGAATCGCTGATTTACGCACCAAAAGTGAGTTTGGTGCGTAGAAACTCGGTTCCAAATCCTTCAAAGAGAGGACTGCACATGCCCCGTCGATCGAAGCCCCGTCAGCCGCAACTCTGTCACCACAAGCCGTCGGGAAAAGCCTACGTGCGGATGGAGGGGAGACACGGCCCCACCATCTATCTGGGGGAGTACGGCAGTCCTCAGTCGCAATTCGAGTACGACCGGCTGATTGCCAAGTGGAAGGCGAAATATGACCCGGATGGATTCCGGCGGTTCGGTACGACCATTGGGGAGTTGTACGCCGAATTCATTCAGTTCGCGGAGACCTACTATCGGCAAGAGGACGGCACCCACACCACGTCGACCAGCAGCTACCGTCAGTCCTGCGAAGTGTTGCTGGCGCAGTTCAAGTATCTGCCGGCGGCGGAATTCGACCTGGTGAAGTTGGAAGCCGTGCGGGACGTGATGATCCGCAAAGGCGATGTCCGTTCGCAGATCAACAAGCGTGTGCATCTCATTCGGCGGATGTTTGAATGGGGAGTCCGACGCAAGATCGGTACGCCGGCGGTGCTGGCAGAACTCGACCTGATTGAACCATTGAAGCCCGGACGATCGAAGGCCGTGGAATCGGAACCGGTCCTGCCGGTTCCCCAGATCGATATCGACGCGGTGCTGCCGAGACTCACACTACCGTTGCGGGCGATGATTCTTCTCTACCTGCGGACGGGAGCGCGCGTCTCGGAACTCAGGCTGATGAAAGTCGGGAACGTCGACCGATCCGGGGACATTTGGGAATATCGACCTAAGCTGCATAAGACCCGGCATCACGGCAAGGTCCGCGTCGTGATGTTCGATCCCATCGCACAAGAGATTCTGCTGCCGTACTTGTTACGGCCGGCGGATGCGTACTGCTTCAATCCCGAGGAAGGCCGGCGGGAGTTTGTCGCTGCGAACTATCGCGACGGCGCTGACGCACAGCGGACTTTCATAGAAGTGGCTCGGTGTGAACAATTGATTGCTCGGTTCGCGTGGAGTAGTCTCTCGGCTAACGCGACGACAAGAGGACGTGATGCTCAGACCCCGACGACAATCAAGTGACGGCCATACTCGGCGTGACCTGTTGCAGACCGGTGGACTGGCGCTGTGCGGGCTCTCGCTGGCGCAGGCCCAACAAGCGGCTGCGGAGGCGGTGTCTGCCTCTGGCCTGCCCGGCTTCGGCAAGGCCAAATCGTGCATTCTGCTCTACCTGTTCGGAGCGGCGCCACAGCATGAAACCTTCGATCCCAAGCCGGAGGCACCTGTCGAAATCCAGGGGGAGCTGCGGGAGATTGCCACTTCAATTCCCGGTGTCGCCATCGGCGAAGGATTGCCCCAGACCGCCGCGATTGCCGACCGTCTGACGATCATTCGCTCTATGACGCATCCGTTCCCGCTGCATTGCGTGGCGTATGCGCTTTCCGGAATGCCTGCCTATACGACCGATCTCGAAGCTGCGCCGCGAGCGCCGGCACATTGGCCTTACATCGGCTCAGTCGCCGACTACTGCTGGTCGCTGCAGGGGAACACCGCCGGGCCAGCCGGCATGCCCCGTCACATCGGACTTCCCTGGGTCTTTAACTCCCAGGTGGATGATCTGGGACTATTGGCCGGACCATATGCGGCGTTTCTGGGTCAACAGTACGATCCTGTCTGGGCAAAATTCTACGGCGAGGCCACGCGAGTCGCTCCCAAAGCCCGGCATGAACAAGCCCGGGAGTACACTGATCCTTATGCCGCCATTGACCCGCACTGCCGCTTCGTCTTCGACGGGGCAAACAGCTTTCCCGAGCAGGTGAGTCTCAACCGCTTTGAGTTGCGAACGAGATTGCTGGAGCAGATCGATTCTGGACGCAGTATCGCCGAACTGACGGCGACAGAGCGGGCCTACGCCGGAGATCAGGCGCAGGCGCTGTCGCTGTTGACTTCGCCACAAGTGCGGGAAGCACTTGACATCGAACGAGAACCGGCCACCTTGCGCGAGCGTTATGGACACACGCTGTTCGGACAGTCGTGTCTGGCGGCACGGCGACTGGTCGAAGCCGGCAGCCGCTTCGTCACCGTGTTCTGGGATTCGTTCGGCACCTATTTCAGCGGCGGGTGGGACACACATCAAAACCATTACCCACGGCTGAAGGAA
>JANNSB010000716.1:0-2872 GCA_031402175.1 Planctomycetaceae bacterium | reverse complement strand
GCGGGGAAATCGATGGCGAGCCGCTCCTTCAATCGGGCGATGGAGTCCCCTTCCGACAATTCCAGTCTAGACTCCACAACGCCAGCGGCCTCGCGGGCACCGGCGTGAAATCGAACAATGACCTGGATCATGACTTATGGGGAGTCGCGAGTGGTCAGGAACAAGGCCTTCTTCTCGCCGGGCAGCGTGAAGTCGAATCCGCATTTGCGAAAGAACTCATCGGAAGAGGTCACCACCAGGACTTCGTAGACCTGCCGCTCTCTGGCCTTCGCAATGCAGGCGTCGACCAGTTTCCGGCCGATGCCGATCCGCTGGTAATTGAGATCGACGCACAAGCTGCGGAGTTCGGCCAGCTTGGAAGAGTAAATCTCGAGTGCCGCGAATCCCGCGATCGAGCCATCCACTTCGGCGATGAAGCCTTCCGGCAGCAGTTCGCTGAGTTCGTCGGTGGTTCGTGGCAACAGCCATTTCGACTCGACGAACGGCAGGATGAATTCCTCGACCGCAGCGAAGTCGTCTGGCGTCGAGGGCCTGATAAGACAAGTCGATTCCGGTTCGCTCATGCCGCTGCCTGCGGAAAGAGTATCGCACGTCGTGTGCTTCATGTCCCAGAACCGCCGGCCTCGCGATCCTCCACATCATCCGTGATCTCGCGTTCCTCATCGCCGAACGACGTTCGCGGCCGGCTGTCCGATCGTCGAAAGACAGCCATCACGTCCTCAATGGGTACGACGAACAGCAGATTGTCCGACTCGAAGTCGACCGGAATCGCGCGCTTGGGGTGGAACAGCACCTTGTCGTACTTCCGCACCGGGAAGTCTTCGTTGTTTTCGACCTCGACGCTGATCTCGACCACTCGGCCGGTGATCGTGGGAATCTCCGCCTTGTCCGGCAGCACGATCCCACCCCGGGTCTCGTGCCGGCTTTCGTCTTTGCGGATCAGGATTCGTGGACCCAGGGGCTCGACGAATTCGTTCATTGAACTTGCTCCTGCGAGCTGAAATCCGGCTCGCGCTGGTTGTCTTGGTAGCCGGCGGCCTTGCGCCGCCGGTTCAGTCCAATTATAGATGCACATCGACTGGAATGAAGGGAGATTGCGATCGTTTGTGCGTCGGTGTTGCAATTCGGATTCACTCCTGGCGTTTGGAGGTCTGGACTCCGTGCATTTCAGAGTCAGACACGCCGTCTCGTTGACGTTCGCCAACAGTCCGTCGCAGCTTCGAGAATCGCGCTGATCGTATCCGCGTGGCGAATCGACGCAGTTCTCCCGTGTTCAGCCGGCGAAAGGAGTCAACAGTGATTGACCGCCGTGTAGAATTGTGATGGACGGAATCCGCTGCAACTCCCTTCGCTTTGCGATTACAACATTATCCAGGAGATGCAGAATGAGATCTCTTTTCTGCCTGTTCGCTGCTCTTGCAATCGTGGCTACCGCCGCAGCCGACGACCTGCCCGGACCGAGCCTGGGAGAGCCGTACGTCCTGCCATCGCCGGCTCCGATCTACGGCCCTCTCCAGCGATCGTCGGGCAACTCGTTCCGCATCATCTCTGGTCCGTCCATTGAGGGGGGTGGTTCCAGCGCCGGCTATTCGGTTTATGGTCGCAACGAGTCGGCCATCGAGTGGTATCACGCCGAGTCATCGAACCCGTCGGCCGACATGCCGGTGTACGCACCCTACTGCAACACCGGCACTTACGGCCCGATGATGCTCGATGTGTTGCTGTTCACCGACATCTCGTCTCGATTTTGAAAATCCTCCCGATCGCCCCCATTGTTTCCATTTCCCGCAGATCGCCCGATTGCTATCTTCAAATTGTGATTTCCTGAGGGGGGATTGCCGCCACCATGTAAGATGTGGACGGACAGAAGGAATCTACAAAACCCCCTGAGCAACATACTGGAGACGTGGGATGAGAACTTTGTTGTGCGTGTTGGGTACGTTTGTCTGCATCGCCTCCGCTGGAGCCGACGACTTCCAGGGTCCGCAACTTGGCGACCCGACCGTCGCTCCCGCGCCGTTCCCTGGCACGAGTGCTCCGATGCCGGTGCCGCGTGCGTCGTTTCAGGTCGAACAGGCCGCCAGTTACTCGGTGCCGATGCCTCCCGCACCGGTGATTCAGTCCTATCAAGCCGACCCGAGCTATAGCCCGGCTCTGCCGGAAGGTACCTATGGCCCGATGATGATCGAAGGGGCTCCGTTGCCGGCTGATCCGGCCTTCTGCCTCTATCAGAACGTGCGTGTCGTCGACCAGCGCAAGATCGCGGTGGACGCGGTGCCGACGATCATTCAGGTTCCCGATCCCTGCAATCCCTGCTGCTGCGTCTATATCGAAGTCTGCTTTCCCGCCTGCAACTGTCCGCAAGTGACCGTCGGCCCGCTGGGACGCCGCGTCTGGTTCGACTTTGGTCGCCGCGGTGTGGTCGTCACCTCACGAGCCAATGGCGTCATCTCAGTGAACTACAACTGATTCTTTCTGCCAAGTGGCCCAGACATTCCTGTCTAGGCGAGTGCTGCCAAAAAATGCCCCGCGAACCGTTCTGGTTTGCGGGGCATTTTGTTGCGCACATGGCATTCACGTACTTTCGCCACTCGTCACTTGGTTCAATTTCGAGGCCGTTCCCTGTGAGTGGAATCTGCAGCCGGGCAGCCAATGCGCGCTTCCCAGGGTCGAGGTGATGGTACATTCACCGACCCGGCTGGGTTTCAGGCCGCACGGAAAGACAAACAGCTCGCCACGAATGATCGTGGTGAGCTGACATGACTTCCAAGTCGAGAGTTCAGAACCCCAGTTGAACTTTTTCTCGCCTCCGTCGCCGAGTGGGACGCCCACATTTCTCGCCTCGTTATTGCTGCATGAATCTCTCCACCTC
>JANNSB010000715.1:0-1629 GCA_031402175.1 Planctomycetaceae bacterium | reverse complement strand
GCCTGGCGTCATCGCGGCGGCATCTGGAAGCACGGCGGCGCGTGGCGGGGCTTCATCAATGACCTGCATGATGACTTCATCAAGGGCAAGAATCCCATGCGCCGCCGGCAACTTGAGCGGTTCATGGAGGTGGCGACGTGTTCGACCTGCGGAGGGCAGAGGCTCAATCCGCAGGCGAGGAATGTGCGCATAGCTTCGACGAGCGGCGGGGTTCAACCCCGCCGCTCGCTCAGCCTACCGGAGGTGTGTGCGCTCTCGATCAGCGATGCGGCCGATTTCTTCGAGGCCGTGGAACTGTCGGACACTGAACGGCTCATTGCTTCGGAAGCGTTAAAGGAGATTCGAGGTCGCCTCGGATTTCTCCTCAACTGCGGTCTGGGGTATCTGGCGCTCGACCGGTCGGCTCCCACGCTCAGCGGCGGCGAATCACAACGCATCCGGCTGGCGGGGCAGATCGGTTGCGGCCTCGTCGGCGTACTGTACATTCTCGATGAACCTTCGATCGGACTGCATCCGCGCGACAACCGGCTGCTGCTCGACTCGCTGTTGCAACTGAGGGATCAAGGCAACACCGTCGTTGTCGTCGAACATGACGAAGAAACGATGCGCGAAGCCGACACCATCATCGACTTCGGTCCCGGCCCCGGCGTGCGGGGGGGTGAAGTGGTCGCTCACGGCAGCGTCGAAGAAGTGATGAACTGCGAACGCAGTGTGACCGGCGCGTATCTCGCGGGCCGCAGGAAGATCGAGATCCCGAAACAGCGCCGTCCCATCAGCAAAGAGCGGATCAAGATCATCGGAGCGAGTCACAACAACCTCAAGGATGTCGATGTCGAGATCCCGCTCGGCGCGTTCATCTGCGTAACAGGCGTGAGCGGATCCGGCAAGAGTTCCCTCTGCAACGACATTCTGTGGGAAGTGCTCAACAAGGAGATCAATCAGGGGAACGGGCAGCCGGGACTGCACACGAAGATCACCGGCTTGCAATACCTCGACAAGGCGATCGACATCGATCAGTCGCCGATTGGTCGCACGCCACGTTCAAACCCGGCGACGTACGTCAAGCTGCTGGACGTCATCCGCGATCTGTACACGCAACTGCCGCAGGCGAAGATGCGGGGTTACAAGGCGGGACGCTTCAGCTTCAATGTGGCCGAGGGGCGCTGCGAGGCGTGCGAGGGGCATGGGGCCACGAAGCTGGAGATGGACTTCCTCGCCGACATCTGGGTGCCGTGCAACCTGTGCAACGGACAGCGGTTCAACCATGAAACGCTGGAGGTAAGGTACCGCGACAAGTCGATTGCCGATGTCTTCAACATGGATGTGCAAGAGGCCCTGGAGCACTTCAAGAACCATCCCAAGATTCACCGACTGCTACAGACGCTGCACGATGTCGGCCTCGATTACATGAAGATCGGGCAACCATCACCCACTTTGAGCGGCGGCGAAGCGCAAAGAATCAAACTCGCCCGCGAGCTCGGCAAACGCTCGACCGGCAAGACGCTCTACCTGCTGGATGAGCCGACGACGGGACTCCACTTCGAAGACATCCGCAAACTGCTCGACGTGCTGCACGGCTTCGTGACCGCCGGCAATACGGTGCTGGTGATCGAGCACAATCTCGACGTC
>JANNSB010000714.1:0-2384 GCA_031402175.1 Planctomycetaceae bacterium | reverse complement strand
CGGTGCTGCCGGCCGGCCAGGAACTGTTCCGCATGATCCGCAAGGGCCGGCTGGAGTGGCGTGCCGAGGTGCCCTCGGCCGACCTGGCGCGACTGAAGCCGGGCATGTCGGCAAAACCCAACACTAGTGCGCAACTCTTGAATGACATAGAGCGTCATACAAAATGAATTGAGGGATAAAGTGGCTGCAGACGATGCTGCCGCAGAGCGTGTTCGTCCAACATTACGTCCCATCGGAGCCTCATTGCTGGAATTCGCGCCTGCCGAGTGCTCCAATACGCGCTCTCACAGCAGACGTTGACTGACGGCATCTGGTCGAACGCAACCCGGCCAATTCCTCTCTCCCCGAACAGGACAGTTTCATGGCATCGCCTCGCTCTGCCTCACGTCGTGTGTTTCTGCAATCGGCCTCGGCGGCCGCGATGAGTTTCACCATTGTTCCGCGGCATGTCCTCGGAGGCGCCGGATTTGTCGCGCCGAGCGAACGGGTCAACATCGCCGGCATCGGCGCGGGAGGCATGGGGGGCGGCGACATCGCCACCGTCGCGGGACTCGGAGCCAATATCGTTGCGCTTTGTGATGTCGATGAATCACGGGCGGCCGGCAGCTTCCAAAACTTTCCCGAGGCGCGCCGCTACAAAGACTTCCGTGAGATGCTCGACAAGGAAGCGGCCAACATCGACGCTGTCACGGTCGGCACTCCTGATCACATCCATGCGGTCGCCAGCATGGCGGCAATTCGGGCCGGCAAGCACGTCTATTGCCAGAAGCCGCTCACGCACACCTTGCATGAATGCCGCGTGCTGACGACTGCCGCCCGCGAGGCCGGAGTCGCGACGCAAATGGGCAATCAGGGACACGCGACCGAAGGCGCACGCCTGACGAACGAATGGATTCAGGCCGGCGTGATCGGCGAGGTGCGCGAAGTCCATTGCTGGTCCGATCGCGCGGGACATTTGTGGAAGCAGGGCATTCCGCGCCCCACCGAGACGCCGCCCGTTCCGTCCACGCTCGACTGGGATCTGTGGCTGGGGCCGGTCCGCGAGCGGGCGTATAGTCCAGCGTATGCGCCGGTTGCCTGGCGGGGCTGGTGGGACTTCGGCACCGGAGCGATGGGGGATATGGGCTGCCACATCATCGACCACCCAATCTGGGCTCTCAATCTGGGCGCGCCGATGTCGGTCGAGTCGCGAGTGACGCTCGACGGTTCGACGCTCGCCGACAACACGCCGAACTTCGAGACGTATCCGGTCGCTTCATTGATCTATTTCGAGTTCCCGGCACGCGGCGACCAGCCGCCGGTCAGGCTCACGTGGTACGAAGGGGGACTGATGCCGCCGACCCCGGCAGGAATGCCGGCTGATGCGAGTCTCCCCGGCAACGGCGTCCTGTATGTCGGCAGCAAGGGCGTGATGTATCACAGCTCACACGGCGGCATGCCACAACTGGCGCCGGCGGAACTGCATGAGGAAGCGCGCACGGTCCCGCAGACGATGACACGATCACCCGGTCATTACGAGGAATGGATCGCGGCCTGCAAGGGAGGCCCGGCGGCTGTTTCGAACTTCAGTTATGCCGGGCCGATGACGGAAACGGCGTTACTCGGAGTTCTCTCGCTGCGCGCCCCGGGCCGTCGACTGGAATGGGACCACGAGCAACAGCAAGTGACGAATGCTCCAGAGCTGAACCAGTACGTACACGTCGAATATCGCCCGGGGTGGACGCTTTAACCGAGGCTTCGTGTCATAGTCGACGCACTCTTCAACTGACTGAGATCGCGACAATAGCAAGCCTCCATCGTCGCGGCCGTGATGCTCAGATGCAGCACTGAAATCATTGAATCAAATCAACATCAGAACCCGCCATGCACTCGAAGTCGCTCCAACTCGCATATCACTCCGCCAAAATCCTAACACTCGCCCTGGCTCTGCATGCAAATCTCTCTGCTCTGCATGCTGATGATGAGTACCCCGAACATCCCGATTCGGTGGTGCAGGACGGCGTGCCGCAGGGCAAGGTCGAGGGGCCGTTCGAGTGGCGGAGCGAGATCTATCCCGGCACCGTTCGCAACTACTGGATCTACGTGCCGGCCCAGTATGACGAGACGCAGCCCGCGTGCGTGATGGTCGTGCAGGATGGCCTCGGTCGGGCCAATGAATGGAAGCTGCCGACGGTGCTCGACAATCTGATTCATCAGGGGGATGTGCCGGTGACGATCGGCATCTTCATCGATCATGGCATCGTTCCCGCGCCGCACGATCAGGCGCAGGCGCGATTTAACCGCAGCTTCGAGTACGACGCGATGGGGGACCGCTACGCGAGGTTCCTCATCGAAGAGATCCTGCCTGAAGTCTCAAAGAGCTACAACCTCAGCGACGACCCCAA
>JANNSB010000713.1:0-3327 GCA_031402175.1 Planctomycetaceae bacterium | reverse complement strand
TCGGTCTCGCCAATCGGACTGCCGATCGGGATATTGTCGGACTGCTTCAGTTTCCAGCCTGTCGCCGTGTAGCAGTAGTTCAGATCATGAAACTCCGGATAAGCGCCGTCGATCGAGAACTGCGCGACAAACCCGCCTCGCTGATAGGTCCAGACCATCGAATTCGTGCCGAGGATGTCACCCTTGTCCCGATTCTCGGCCTTAAATCCGACGCGCTGCCAATCGTTCACGACTGCCGGCATGTCGGCTTCGGTGAATTGAAACGCCAACCCTTCCGCGAAATTGTCGGCTGGGATGTTTTGAACGCTCTTCCAGGATTGAGCCGCCGCGACGCCGCCCACCAGCAAGAACACGCCGGCAAAACAGATTCCCGCGGCCCGGGCCAGTCCCTCGGAAAAGGGCTTGTCGAACCATGCGGCAACGCGAGTCCTCCAGGTCGTGCGACGCGATCTTTCCTCCGATTCGTCACTACGAACTCGAATCAGGTAGCGCAGGAACTGGTCCGTGCTGAACGCCAGCATCAGGATCACGACATAGCACACGAACCCCAAGGCCTGGTGACGCCAACCGCTCTCCAGCCCGAGATTCCTCCACTTAAACGTCGTATAGACCACCACAAACACGCGCATCGCGTTGACGACCAGCACCCACAGGACCGCCTGCGCGACGGTGAACAAGGTCCGCCAGACCGAGTAACGGCAGAAGACTGCGAACACCAGCATCGCGGTAACGGCCGAGAACAGTGAATGAATCCCGCTGCAGGCTTCGTCGATCATGAATTTATGACCGGGCAATTCCACCGTGACGCCGCTGACCGCGTGTTTGACTCCCATATAGTCGAGCATCAGGCTTCCCTGCCGGGTCGCCAGCTTCTGCATCTGAATCACCAGCGATGTGTCGAGACCGAGCGGCAGCGGAACGATCAGCAGCAGCACCAGAAACGGCTGACGAACTCTCTTCGCCAGTTCCGGCGGCAAGAGAATGTGTGCCGCAGTCCAGAGAAAGACCAGAAATGAAACCCATCCGATCCAGTAACTGTTGGCCAGCGTAGCAAGGCCGAGCAACAAGACATTGAAGATCAGCAGGCATGTCGTGCGTTTGGAGAAGTAATTCCCCAATCTGACGTCGGCGCCCTTCAATCGCTCCCAGACCAGCCAGCAAAAGGCCGCAATGGCAAATGGAAAGAACCCATAGTGCTCAGAGTCCCACATCCATTTCATCTGCGGGATGATGAACGGCAGGTGCGCGAGGGCACCCAACGCCAGAAGCAGCAGCGCGACAACACTCATTTTCTTAGGCCCGGATTCTGTCAAGTTTCACCAACCGAGAAATGACGAACTTCATGGAAATCGTAGTCGATTACGATAGTATCTGCCCCTGCGAGCGAATGCCACCAGCAGTTGCAAAACCTGGCGATTGAAGGGCAGGAACGACCGAGCCGTAGCTTTCCAGGAGCGCATCGGTGGCGACCTCCCAGGTGAATTGTCGCTCGACGAGGTCTGGCCCATTGAGCGCCAATCGCGACCGCTCAGGTTCGTCGGTCAGAACGCGGGTCAACACATCAGCGATCGCGATTGGATCAAGGTCGGTTCGCAACCCAGCGCCTGCCTCGACGATGTCCTCGACGATGTTCACATGATCGCTGAGCACCACGGGCAATCCCATCCGCAGCGCCTCCACGACGGTGAGCGCGAAGTTCTCCTGATACGACGGCAGCACAAACACATCACACAATGACAGGATGGCCCATTTTCGCGCGTCATAGACCGCTCCGAGATGAGTGATGTGGTCAGCGATGTCGCAGCCGTCTACCTGGCGTTGGAAATCGTCTGCATAACCAGGCGCCACCGGCCCGGCAAAGACCAAATGTGCGTTGGGCACTCGCTTGAGGAGCGCGGAAAAGGCGGGAATCAGCAGGTCGATCCCTTTCTTCGGATGAATACGTCCGAAGAACAGCACCAGCCGCTTGCCCGCGAATTCCGGATGCTCATTGATCAGCTCCGACATCGCCTCCTCGACTCCCGACTCAGGCGGCTCGTCGGCTCCCAATGGAACCACATATCCACGCGGCAACCCCGTGCAACTTTGATTCGCCAGTCGTTGCTCTTCGCGATGAGTGAAAATCATCCCGTTCGCTTGCCTCAACCTGGGAAACTCGACGAACCGGCCGTAGAGGGCTTTCTTCAGCGACTTTCGCGTGAGCGAGTTGGGGTCGAGCATTCCATGCGAACTGACCACAAACGGCACGCCATGCTTCCGGCAAGCCGAGGTCGCTGCGATATTGGTGTAACCCCAGAGATTGTGTAGATGCACGATGTCGAAGTCGGAAACCCGCTTGTTCAGCTCGGACTTCAGCCTCGGGCTGTAGCCAAAGACATGCCGACGATAAGACGGGAAAACCGCCAGCTCGTACCCACCGTCATACGCTTTCGCCCAATCGTCGTCACCGTGTGGTGCGAGCGCATCAGTGGTCATCACCGTCACCTCGTGCCCGCGCCGCACGAGTTCCCTCGAAAACCGATCCACCACCACCGGCGGCCCCCCGGCCACCGGGTGCATGTACGGAATGACGTGGAGAATTCTCACAGTGGTGAACCCGTCAATCCGTTCGATGGCTTCGAGACGGCCGCTCGTTCGATCACCTGGTGATACACGGCAACCGTGGCGGCCGCCGAAGCACTTGAGGAGTAACGAGACAGGAATACCTCACGAGCGGCGGCCCCCAGCGACGCACACTTCTCCGGGGACTCGATGAGAGAGCGAACGCAACTGCGCCACGCATCCAGATCGTTCGGCGGAGCCAGCAGCCCATTCGTGCCGTGGTCGATGACGTCTGCCATGCCGTCCACCGACGATGCGACGATCGGCAGACCGCAGGCCATTGCTTCCAGTAGCGCCAGGGGGAGTCCCTCGTAAAGCGAAGGAAGAATAAAGGCGTCGGCACTGCTCATTCTCGATCTGGCATCACGCCGCCATCCATCCACATGAATCCGATGGGCGACACCGAGTTGTGCCGCCAGACTCTCAAACTCCCCGCGCAGAGAACCATCACCCACCCAGACGAGTTTGACATGCTCGGGCAATCGTGACATCAACTGCACGGCAAACAGGGGGTTCTTCTGCTCCTCGATTCGGGCCACGCAGCCGAGAACGAAGTCGCTCTCCACATAACCCCATTCCGAACGATGGCATGAATCCCGTGGGATCGTGTCGTCCGGAACGCCATTGGGAATGCACGCAATACGTGAAGCAGCAAAGCGACTCCCCAGGAAGACTTGCATCTGGGGCCGGCAGGCATGCGAGATGGTGATGATTGTTCCCGAAGAA
>JANNSB010000712.1:0-4697 GCA_031402175.1 Planctomycetaceae bacterium | reverse complement strand
GCGCTGGCCGGAGGATGTCCGGGGCTGGCGACCTCGATCGATCTGGCCGTCTATGAGAAGCGGCGCGGCGTGATGCTGGCGATGCTGGAATCGGCTGCCGGGGTGACGCAATTCGGCGCGTGGGTGAAGCAATCGGAGGGGTTTCTTGCGAGCAAGAGTGAGAAGCTCGATCTCTATTTCAAGCCGCTCTATTCCCTATTGGGCGACGTGGCGGTGCTGCATGGCGGCGGCACGGCAATCCGCAATCGGGACATCAAGGCCGTCCGCACGCTGGCCGAACCGTTGCAGGTCAGCATGGACAACGGGGCACGTCGGGCCTTGGTGCCGCTAGAGAACAAGCGGAGCTTCCTCGAAGTGTCGGGCGAAATCGTGGAACGGGTTGACCCCGTGTTCTTCTCCGACCCGATGACAGCGGCGATGAAGGCATTGGGGATGAACTGAGGAACCCATCGTAATCCAGAGCGACTTTCAGCATGCCTGCACGTGAATTGACAATTCTCTCTGTTCGACAACCCTGGGCTTCTCTACTGCTCTCTGGAGAGGATTGGTGCGAAAACCGTAGCTGGAACACGGAGTACCGCGGCACGCTCTGGATTCACGCCTCGGGCAAGGTTGAAGGCCGGGAATGCGAGCTCTGGGGCATCGACAAGTCACGGCTGACCACGTCTGCAATTCTCGGATGCGTCGTACTCATCGATGTCATTCATGTGGAAGGTCTCCAGGGTAGAATCCAGCCATTAATGCGAAAGTACAGATTGAACCCTGAAGTCGGTCCCGATTTTGTCGTCGGAGAGTACTGCTGGATCGTCGCCAATCCTCGAGTGCTGAAAACACCGATCCCCGCGAAGGGAAAACTCAACCTATGGAGAATGAATGTCGACGCCGAGCAGGTCAGGGAGTTGTTTGATCCCGAGAATCTGATCCCTGAAGACCATTACCCTCAGTTCATCGACGCCGAGATCGTTGTCGACGGGAAGAGCGAGGTCGTTGAATACAAGCTTCACCACGACATTGATATCTTCTTCGTTGATCGTGATGAGGAGTTTCCGGTCGCGTTCCCTGAGGACGATGAGTACCTGAACGGCACACTTCACTTTCGGGCGGCCTGTGAAATGGCCTGGGAGCTATTTCCGGAGGCATTCGCCTGATGCCCAAGTCATCAGCGGAAACGAGAAATGGCCATCTACGAGATTTCAAGTGATCGCTTCCGGAGAATCGAAGAGACATCGTGCGTGGAGCCCGTAGCGCACAGTAGATAGTCGATTTGCAATGCTCCCCGACCGCGATCCCATCACCGTACCCGCTCCGTTCGTCGGTGCTTCCCGCTGGCTGCTTTCGGCGTATGAATCGCTCGCACCGCAGGCGGCCGACCTGCAGCCAGGCGACACAGGATTGCGCTCTCAACTCCTTAACTGGGGCCTCGCTTTTCCACTACTGGTCTCTGACTTACAGGCCAGCTGCACCAATAGACTCGAAAAACTCGAAGCGTGGGGCACCAGCATGTTGCGTCGAACGACTCTCCCGAATGTCGCGCGCCGTTTGTTACGAAGCGGGTTTCGCACAGAGTAGGATCCGCTCATTGATTCGGGGAATCAACCTCTTCAGGCAGCTCGTCGAGCGGTGTGAGTTCGAGGATGTCGGTCTGATACCATTGTTGGTCGTTCGTCATCATGGTGGCGCGATCGGTGAAGCGGTAGCCGACGACGTGGGACGGATACCTGTGTCCGGCTGCGATTTCCGTCCATTGGCTGAACATGTGCCGTGTGTCGGTGTAATCGATGGCGATGAGCTGTTTCGCTTCCGCATCGAACCACAGGTCGAGGGGTTCGGCGATCGATTCGCTCACTCGCAACCCGCTGACTGCGACACCGCCGACCTGCGCGTCCGGCAAAGATTCGATTTTCGATTGCGGTTCGAGTAACAGCCGGAGGCTCCACGCCCAGCACAAGACGCGGACTTTGTCCTTATCACGGAGATCCGATCCGATCCACCAGCGGCCGCCGACTTCTACAGTCGAAGTCCGGTTGCTTGTGTCGTGTGGCCCGAAAGGCGTTGGCGTTTCGGTAATCAGCACGCGTTCGCTATAGCAGAACAGCCTGAGCAGTTTCTCCTCGCCGCCGGCGGCCGCGATCACGTCCTGCACCAGATCCAACGCGTCTTCAGTACAACCGGAATCGAGCAGCGTGAGGATCACCTGAGCATAGACGCGGTGTCCGAAGTCATTCGGATGATTCACGCCGTTACCGGTCTGGTCCCAGTCCTGCTTGAGTTCCAGAAAGCCGTTCCAGATCGAAGTCAGATCGGCCAATGCAATACCTGGCTCGACGAGTTCCGCCAGCGCGTCGCGGTACTGCGGAAAGTGTTCATGCTGCAACTGTACCCAGTCGCGGTTGCCCCGCATCGAAGCGACGAGAATGAACTCGCAGTCCGGCAGCTTCTCGCGGATGGCTGCGATCATGTCGTGTGTGTTCTGCTGATAGGACTCAGGAGAACGACTCGCCGAATCATTCATGCCGAAGGCCAGGATCACCACATGAGGCTCGGCGGCAACGACCTGCTCAATCTGCGTCAATCCCCAGTCGGTGTCAGTCCCTCCGACGGCAAGGTTCGTCATCTCGACCGTTCCGCCGAAACGTTCGGCCAGTTCGTGGCGGACAAGTTCCGGATACGCTGGCTGGTACGGTGCAGCGTCAAAAAGCGCCGACGCGTTGGCACCTGCCGAAATGCTGTCTCCCAGAGTGACGATGGACAATGGCTCCCGACGGATCAGCCGGCCAATCGTTCGCGGCAGCGCCTGCGGATCGAACCGCGGTACGGGCGTCGTCCACAGCCCCGGCTCATGGCGGTACGTGATGCAGGTTTGCATCTCGGCGTATTCGAGTCGCCCGCCGAACAGGATTTCGCCGTTCCCGTCGCGATGCGTCAGGGCGTACTGCTGTGATCCGGCCGGTCGCCGCAATTCCTCGGGCGTCCGCGACACGATCCGCGAACCAGCAGGCAGGACAATTTCGCGTGAACCCGGATCCCAAACATAATCCCGGCCGTTTTCATAAGTCACATCGCCGACGGAGTTGCGGACGGCCAGCACATCCTGAATCGGGAATAAGACCGACGCCCTCGCTTCGCCGTCTGGTTGTTCTCGAATGAACAGGACGGACTCGCCCTCCACCACTTCGCCGACCCAGAACGGCTGCAGCAGTTCCGGCCGGTAATCCCATTGCGGCTCTACGGAATTATCGGCGGACTCCACAGAGAACACGCTTACCAACAGCAGCATCCCCAGCGCGGCACCAGAGCGCAGCCACCAGCGACCAATTGGGAATGCATTGTGGACAGCGACGGATTCCGGGTTAACGCGCATCGTTTGTTTCCTGTAGCGTTTCGAGAATGTGCGGTATGCCGCGAGTTTAACGTCCAGCGTTTTCCTTTGCCCACCCTTGGACTTTCTCCGCCAAATGGCCCTCTTGGCTTTCTTGGCCCGGCGGCAAAAACCGGATAGCCACCCGTGGCTCGGAGTGAACAATTGATTGCTCGGTCGGCGTTAGGGTAACCTCTCGGCTGACGCTGCACTGGAGGACGTGATGCTCAGACCCCTGGGTTCCCGACGACAACGATGTGACGGCCATTCTCGGCGTGACCTGTTGCAGATCGGTGGAGTGACGCTGTGCGGGCTCACGCTGGCGCAGGCCCAGCAAGCGGCTGCGGAGGCCGTGTCGCCCTCTGGCCTGCCCGGTTTCGGCAAGGCCAAGTCGTGCATTCTGCTCTACCTGTTCGGAGCGGCGCCCCAGCATGAAACCTTCGATCCCAAGCCGGATGCACCTGTCGAAATCCAGGGAGATCTGCGGGAGACAGCCACTGCGATTCCCGGTGTCGCGATCGGCGAAGGTCTGCCTCAGACCGCCGCGATTGCAGACCGCCTGACAATCATTCGCTCGATGACGCATCCGTTCCCGCTGCATGGCGTGGCGTATGCTCTGTCTGGAATGCCCGCCTATACGACCGATCTGGAAACGGCGCCGCGTGCACCGGCACATTGGCCTTACGTCGGCTCAGTCGCCGATTATTGCTGGTCCCTGCAAGGGAACACCGCCGGGCCAGCGGGCATGCCCCGTCACATCGGACTTCCCTGGGTCTTTAACTCTCAGGTGGATGATCTGGGACTATTGGCCGGACCCTACGCTGCGTTTCTGGGTCAACAGTACGATCCTGTCTGGGCGAAATTCGAAGGCGAGCCGACGCGCATCGCTCCCAAGGCCCGGCATGAACAGGCCCGCGAGTACACCGATCCCTACGCCGCAATTGACCCGCACTGTCGCTTCGTGTTCGAAGGAGCCAACAACCTTCCCGAGCAAGTGAATCTCAACCGATTCGAACTGCGCACGAGATTGCTGGAGCAGATCGATTCTGTCCGCGGAATCGCCGAGCTGACGGCCACGGAGCGGACCTACGGTGGGAATCAGACGCAGGCGCTGTCGCTGTTGACTTCGCCACGAGTGCGTGAAGCACTGGACGTCGAACGAGAACCAGCAACCTTGCGCGAACGGTATGGACACACCCTGTTCGGACAGTCGTGTCTGGCGGCACGGCGACTGGTCGAAGCCGGCAGCCGCTTCGTCACCGTGTTCTGGGATTCGTTCGGCACCTATTTCAGCGGCGGGTGGGACACACATCAAAACCATTACCCACGGCTGAAGGAA
>JANNSB010000711.1:0-13342 GCA_031402175.1 Planctomycetaceae bacterium | reverse complement strand
AGGGCCCCGGCATGCACTGGTCCACCCACGGCGCCACCGCCATCACCGCCCTCCGCGCCCAACAACTCAACCGCCAATGGCACACCTTCTGGAAAAACTTAACCCTACCCGCATGACCACCACCAATGAACGGCTACACCCCGGCCCTGAGGCTAATTCTCGACAGGGTTGAAGACCGATCAGTCTTCGCCGATGATCCATGCTTGGCGGCTGCGGCCAGCCATTCTGTCGTCGCGACGAGCCGACCCTCATTCACAACTGACTGAACCTGTTGCCCTATGGCCCCCGCAGTAATACGCCTTGCCGTTCCTGTTCGTCTCTCGCTGGGAGCCTCACTTCTGTTGTTGATTGCGGGTATGGTCGCTCCGTCGTCAATCGCGGATGATGCCGCTGATGCTGCAACCGCTACGCCCGATGCTACAGCTGCCGACGCCGTCGCCGTCGCCTCCAGCCCGGCAACGCAAGAGGCGATCGAGCGCATGCGATCCGAACTGCAGGTGTTGGCCTCGGATGAATATGAAGGTCGCGGCGTCGGTACCGAGGGGCTCAATCTGGCATCAGAATTCGTGCGTCAGCGGTTCGCCGAAGCTGGCCTGAACATGACGGCGCACGAGGGGGATCCCTTCCAGGAGTTTTCCATCACCGGCAGCCCGACGTTGGCTGATCCGAACACGCTCTCGCTAGTTCACGGCGACGACCCGCCGATTGCTCTTCAGTTCGACAGCCAGTTCATGCCCTGCTCGTTCGGCCAGCCCGGCAGCTTTTCGGCACCCATTGTGTTCTGCGGATATGGGATCGAAGCCGATGATTTGCAGTACAACGATTTCATCGGAGTCGACGTAGCCGACAAGGTCGTGGTCATGGTTCGCCGGACCCCATTTCAATCCGACCCGCATGGCGCGTTCGGTCTCGATCACGGCTCGGCACGCCATGCCACGCTGACCACGAAGCTCAGCAATGCCTTTCGCCGCGGTGCGGCGGCAGTCCTGTTCGTGAATGACCCCTACGCCGCCAGGGCCGAGAAAGAAGGTTACGAATCCGGCATCGTCGAGGCCAGTGAACGCACCATCACCGCGTCGCGCCAACTCGTGAGTGCCTGGATCAATCAGGGTGGTGACGGGGCGGTCGACACTGCGGCGCTGGAGCAAGAACTGCGGGCGGCCGTCAATCATCTAGAGGGGCTGGAACAACTGTTGACCAACCACAATCCCGACCCCCTGATGGAATTCGGCTACAGCGGCACCCGCAGCGGCCGATCGATTCCCGTCATGCACATCACTGTCGAGGCCTGCAATCAGTTGCTGACGCAGGCGATGGGTATGACGCTGGCGGAATGGGAGGCCGCCATCGACGCCGACGGCATGCCGCGCAGCGCGGTTCTGGAGGGCTGGAAGGTCGAGGGGGTCTGCACGTTCGAAACGCCCGAAGTCCCGGTCGCCAACGTGATCGGCATGCTGGAAGGAAGCGGGCCGACGGCCAACGAGACGATTGTCATCGGCGCACACTACGATCACGTCGGTCTGGGGGGCGAAGGCTCGCTGTCTCCCGGAGTCTTCGAAGTTCACAACGGCGCCGACGACAACGGCTCCGGCACCGTCGCGCTGACCGAACTCGCGCGGCGACTGGCTGAGCGAGAGACGCCTTTGCCTCGACGCCTGATGTTCATCGCGTTCTCCGGTGAAGAGCGCGGCCTGCTGGGAAGCGCGGAGTACGTCAATAACCCGATCGTTCCGCTCTCCGACACGGTGGCGATGCTCAACATGGATATGGTGGGCCGTATCGAGGACAGCAAGCTGACGATCTACGGAGTGGGAACCTCACCCGTGTGGGATCCCCTGCTGGAGGAATACGGCACCGACTTTCTGATGGTGAAGGAACCTGAAGGCATGGGGCCCAGCGATCATGCCTCGTTCTATCCGCATCAAATCCCAGTGCTGCATTTCTTCTCGGGACTGCACAACGACTATCACCGGCCTGGCGACGACTGGGAGAAGATCAACTTCGAAGGCATCGCCGACGTGGTCGACTTCGTGGAAGCGTTGACGATCGAACTCGCCGAAGCGCCCGAGCGGCCCGCGTTCACCGAAGTTCAGGGCAACGCGCAACTGACTCGCACCGGCAATCGCCCGTATTTTGGCAGCATTCCCGACTTCGGAACATCAGCCGAGGGGTATGCGATTACCGGGAGCGCGCCGGGCAGCCCAGCCGACCGCGCGGGCTTGGTGGCCGGCGACGTAATCGTGCAGTTGGGCGAGCACCAGATCGGCAGCCTCGACGACTTCGACCTCGCCCTGCGCAAGTTCATGGCGGGGGAGGAAGTAGCCGTCACGGTGCTCCGCGGCGAGGAGCGCGTCGAACTAAAAGTGACGCTGGGCGCGCCGCGAGAGTAGTCGCCTTATCCGTCAGATCCAGCGGTACTACTGCCCGCGATCATAGAATTGCAAACTGCGGATCAGTTCGAGATCTTTCTCGCCGAGTCTTTCCTGCAGTTCGGGGTCGATCGCGAAGACGGCCGACACTTGCTCGCCCGTCGCTGAAGCGCACAGGTAATAGATCCAGGTGATCGGAATGATCCGTCCTTCCTCGCCCTCAGCGGCAGGAGGGATCGAATACTGCCCATCGACCACGACCCGCAGAATCGTCCCGCCGGCGTCGGTCGCGAATGTCTCCTGGCTGCGAAACTGCCCGAACAACTGGCCGAGGGCGCGTTGGATGTCCGATTGGAACTGCTCGATGGGAGTATGTTGACCGGGCTGCGCGCTGGGTACCGGCGAGATGTTGCATTGGCTGATGAGTCCGCCGCTCTCGATGAGCCTCAAAATCACGACCTTCGGCTCCCCTTCCAGGATTGCCTGAAAGATGTACCAGTCGCGGTCGTGATGGAATCGCACCCCCCACGGTGCAGCATCAAACACCAGCGATTCGGCCCCTTGCGGAGGATCGAGGGGGATGCGCGCAACGAGTGCATCGTCCAGCCGGCCGGTTGAAGTCGACGGTTCTCGAGTCATAGTGACCTGCACGGTCGCCGTCATGCCGGGATTGACCACGCCTTCCTTGGCGACGATCTGGTAGGTCAGACTACCGCCGCTCACATGTGAGTTCGCTGTATCGAACGTGTAGCTACCGGTGATGTTCACTTCGCTACTCGCGCCCAGGCGTTGTCCTTTCACGAGCCCCGTCACATCGACGGTCGCGACATCTCCGCGCACGTCCCGCAAGGTGCAGGTGATGTCGGCGGCCTCGGCGGCTTCGATCGTCGCCAGCATCTGTGCGGCCCAGCCTTCGGCATGCCAACTGTCGCCGACGTTGACGGGTGTGAGCGGCAACAATCCGACGAGAGACAGCGGGTCACCGGGCAGTTCCAGCAGATCGACGGTGTCGCGCGTCATCGGACCCACGGCGCACCACGAATGCACCCCGTCGCGCTGGCCCTCCGCGACAATGAGCCGCAGATGTTCCGGTAAGTCGATCGTCGTCGCCCGATCACTGATGTTGGTCTGCAGCCGGCCGGCCAGGAACTCCCGGCAACTTCGCAGCGAACGGGCGTCCCGGCCTGCCGAGGGGAGACGGCGTTCGAGAAACTGAAAGTCGGCCGTCGCCGCAAGCTGATGCGAAGAAGTCACTGCGTCACTTGTTTCGACGCTGATCTCGCCCGACGTTCGTATTTGACAATTGACGAGGCGAGTTTCCGGATCCCCCGACTCACGCAGCGTGATGGCATCGGCCATCGCCGGTGAAATGACCCAGTTCAAGACCAGCAATACGAATGGGGCGGCAATGCGGGACATGGAGACATTCCTTGTCGTGTGCTGCGATTCGCCCAGACAGAAATGTCCGGGACACCTGATACCCAACTTCTACGCTGCGGCTCGATTTACCTCGGCGGCGACATTGGGGAAGAAGATGTAGTTCCTGATGCGCTCCTTCGTCGGTCGCGCTTGAAAGGCACGAAAGTCGATCAGTCTTCCCTGAGTGACGACCATGGCGTGGTAGCCCAGGCGTTCGATGTGCGCCACCGATTCCGCGACAGGCCTGCCGGTGTGGTCCTCGATGATCTCCACCAGCAGCACCGGTCGGTCTCGGCGGATGAGTTTTTCCGCGCCGGCGATGACTTCCAGTTCGAAACCTTCCACGTCGATCTTGATGAAACCGATGTTGGACAGATGCTCGTCGTCGAGTCGCACTTGCTCGACCGCGACGGGATGGTAGGCGCCTTCCAGCCGATCGATGCACAGCGTGCCGATGTTGTTTGATGCGCGTTCGTCCAGGCAGGGGACCGCGAGCACTGCCGGCCCACTGGCATTCGACGCGGCCTTTTCGGAGATGACGACGTTGCCGCCGACCATGCGTCTCAGCACGCTCCGCATTGCGGGATTCGGTTCGTACGCGGTGACTTTAGGGCACAGCCGGCTCAGAAAGTAGGAGTACGTCCCCTTGTTGGCGCCGACATCGATGGCCCCGCGCGTGGGATCAACCAGGAACGGAAGGAGCTTTAATTCCACCTCGCCTCGCCGCATTAGGCGTCGGGCGCGCAACCAGGCATAGAGTCGCCGCGGGATCAGGGCGTACTTCACACGCTCCTGCCATGTCAGCAGGTCTTCGGGCGGAACGGGTGCGGATCCATCCGCCGGTGGCCGCCGAGGTATTCGCATCATGCAGAACCTCAAGGTGCTTCCAAAATGGGTCGGAACTCTATCACGAGCGACAAGTCGGGAGGAACATCAGTTTTCACGGCTGGTGGTACACGAGCACGAGCGGCGGGGTTGAACCCCGCCGCTCGTCGGCTTGATGCCGAAATACCCGGTGAGATAGGCTCTATCATCATTGCTCCGATTCGTTTCGGTCAGATTCCGTCCATTGTCTCAGGCCGTTTGCAGGTCAACTTATGAAGGCTCTCGCCGTCCATCCCGGAAAGAAGCACAGCGCGCACGTCGCCGATATCCCTGAGCCGCGCGTCAACGACATCCCCGACGGCCGGGGCGTCGTCGTGCGAGTCATTCAAGTCGGAGTTGATGCAACCGATGCCGAGATCAACGAGGCCCTCTACGGCCGTGCGCCCGATGGCTTCAATTACCTCGTCCTGGGGCACGAGGCGTTCGGCATCGTCGAAGAAGTCGGACCGAACGTAACTCACGTCAAGCCGGGAGATTACTGCACCTGCACCGTTCGACGTCCGGGACCGACTTTGTTCGACAAGATCGGCCGCAACGACATCACCAGTTCCGAAACATACTACGAGCGTGGCATCAACCTGCTGCACGGCTACATGACGGAGCGGTTTGTCGATGATGCCGAGTTCATCGTCAAGGTTCCGGTCGGCCTCAAGCAACTGGGCGTGCTGTCGGAACCGGCAAGTGTGTGCGCCAAGGGAATCGAGCAGGCGTACCTCGCACAGCAGAGGCTGCAGGTCTGGGAACCGAAACTCGCCTTCGTCACCGGAGCCGGCCAGATCGGCCTGCTGACGACAATGATGCTCCGCCTGCGGGGATTGGAGGTCTTCACGCTGGCCCGCTCGCCGAATCCCGGACTGAAGGCGGAGATTGTCGCCAATTACGGCGGAACCTACGTCAGCACGCAAGAGACGCCCGTCGCGAAACTTGTCGAGCAGGTCGGACGTCCCGATCTCATTGTCGAGGCCACCGGCAGCAGTCAGGTGGCGTTCGACTGCATGAACTATCTGAACCTCAACGGGGCGCTAGTCTGGACGAGCGTCACCGGCGGGCAGGGGAAGCTCAATGACTTTCCTTCCGACCGGGTCAATCTCGAATGGGTGCTCGGCAACAAGCTGCTGGTCGGGACCGTCAACGGCAACCGCCATCACTTCGCCAAGGGGATCGCTGATCTCGCGCTAGGCGAAGTGATGTTCCCCGGCGTCACTGGAAAGATCCTCACGACGCCGGTCGAGGGTTTCTCCGATCCGGGACGCATCATGCACCTGTTGATGGAAGATCGGTCGGCCCTTAAGGTGTACGTAGACGTGAGTTCCGCGTAACCTGCTGCGACAGTTCGAGAAAGGGCAGTCGACTTCAGGTCAATTGTTCAAGGCATCGAGACTCACGATGAAGTCATCGAATCATCATGGAACTTCTCAACTCACTGCTGAACGTACTGGAGTCGCTGTGGGATCTGCTGCTGGTCGCAGGTCGCACGCTGTGGCCCTACGCGGCATTGCTGGCATGGATCGCCTTCTGGTTGTTGACCGTGAACTGGGAAAAGCTGTATCAGATTTTCTGGAGTGGTGGTTGGGTCGGTTTGACCTTGCTGGCGCTCTCGTTCGTCTTCGTCTGGGGTGTGGTTGCGCCCCCGGAAACGACGCACAGCATACTGGGACTGGAAGTCAGCAACTTCGTCGGCAAATTCGTTAAAGTGGCGGCACTTGTGACCATTGCCTTCCTCTGTGGTGCAGTTCAATTGTCGGGGGCGTGTGCGTGCTGTGTAAAATTCGATGAACCCGAGCCCGAAGCCGACCACGACAGCCACGGACACGAAACTCACGATCAACATTTCGACCATCATTCTCACGGATTGATTGCCGACCATCACTGAGGACGGACGGCGAGCGCGCTCCTTGGATGTCAATCGCTCAAGCCAGACTGGAACTGTTGCATGAGTGTCGAGATCAAGCTCCCCAGCCTCGGCGAGGGGATCGAGACGGCAGACGTGGCCGAGGTGCTGGTACAGCCCGGCGACATCATCGAGGCCGGCCAGGTTCTGATGGAACTCGAAACCGATAAGGCCGTGGTCTCTGTTCCCTCGGAACATGCCGGCGTGGTCGAGTCAGTCAATGTGTCGCAAGGCGATACCATCTCTATCGGGCAAGTGATTGCGCGGCTGAGTGGAACGCCGCCAGAGACGCCGGCGTCACCGCGTCCCGAAACTCCCGATCAGTCTCGTGACACGAAGTCGAGCGCGAATGGTGCCGAGAAGGCAGCTCCACCCCTCAAGGCCGCTGATAAGCCTGCAAAACAAAAGCCGTCAGCCACCAGCCGGGTGACGGTCAACCTCCCCAGTCTCGGTGAAGGGGTGACATCGGCCGATGTCGCGGAAGTGCGCGTGGCGGTTGGCGACCAGATCGAAGCCGGCCAGGCGCTGCTCGAAGTCGAAACCGAAAAGGCGGTCAGCGAAGTGCCGAGCGACGCGGCGGGCATCGTCCGCGAAGTGCTCGTGTCGCAGGGTCAAACGATTGCCATCGGTGATGCGTTGGTCGTCCTGGAAACTTCCGCCCCCGCGAAGAAGCCCGACGAGAAACCGCGAGTGGAACAACCGACGGCCAGGAAACCGGACGCCGCTCCATCCGCGCAGACTCCTTCATCCCGGGCGACCACGCCGTCGATCACCAGAACCACCGACACTCAGAAAGTGGAAACGGTCGTTATCGACACACGTCGCAGCGACCCGCTCCCTCCGGTTCCCGCCGCCCCGTCCACGCGGCGGCTCGCCCGTCAACTTGGCGTCGAACTGAGGCAGGTGAACGGCACCGGCCCCGGCGGTCGTATCACTCGCGAAGACGTGCAGGGCTATGTGAAGGGGCAACTCACGGCGATTTCACGGCCCGCTTCGAGCCAGGGCGCGATGACGTCGCGAGTCGGCGGTCTGTTGCCGCCCCCATTGCCAGACTTCACGAAGTTCGGCCCCGTCGATCGCGAGAAGCTCAATAAGATCGGCCGCACCGCCGCCGAGAATCTGCTGGTCTCGTGGCATGTGATTCCGCACGTCACGCATCACGACCGGGCCGACATCACCGAACTCGAAGAGGCCCGCAAACGGTTCACGACCGGCGCCGGCAAGAACGTCGCCAAGGTGACGATGACGGCCATCGTCATCAAGGCGCTGGCGAAGTGCCTGCAAGGGTTCCCGAAGTTCAACAGCAGCCTCGATCCCGAAACCTACGAGATCGTCTTCAAGCGGTACATCAACATCGGCTGCGCGGTCGACACGCCCAGCGGACTGGTGGTGCCGGTGATCCGCGACTGCGGCCGCAAGAGCATCGTCGACATCGCCGGCGAACTGGGTCAACTGGCCGAGCAGGCCCGCGAGCGAAAGCTCTCGATCGAAAACATGCAGGGAGCGACCTGCACGGTCACCAACCTCGGCGGCATCGGCGGACTGGGCTTTACGCCGATCGTCAATTACCCCGAAGTCTGCATCCTCGGCATGTCGCGATCGCAGAAGGAACTGCAGCTCATAGACGGCCAGGTGAAGCAGCGGCTGATGCTTCCTCTCTCGCTCTCCTACGATCACCGCGTCATCAACGGCGCCGACGCCGCCCGGTTCCTGGTCGCAATGTGCGGCATGCTGTCGGATCCGTTTCAGTTGCTGTCGATGATTTGAGGGATCGCCTCATTTCGCGGTAATTGACATTGAAGGCTGAGCTTCCGAGGTGTGCCACTGGCTTCGCCGGCTTTGCCAGTGCGAACGGTGAGTTGACTCGGCCATGGTTGATCGAGCACATCCGGGCTGAAATGAGTGACAATCTCGAGTCGTCGGCTCTCACATCAATCGCGGCGTAACTTAACTCCAATGGAGCGTCACCTCGCCCATCGCACTGGCAAAGCCAGTGGCACACTCTGAACGCCAGTGTCACCCGTCGCTGGCAGACGAGCCGTCCGGTATTGAACCACCCAACCAGTACGCTTGGCGAAGTCGCTTCAACGGATCCTCTCAAGAACAACGAGAGTGTAGTCGTCGTCAGGAGAGGTTCGTTCGACAAAGGAATCAGGTCGTGGTTCGAACGGGGCGGCGTCAGAGATCGTGAGCAGATCTCCTTCCAGCCGGTAGATCGCACGGAAAACGCCCTCTTCATTCCCAGACCCCTGGCGGGAGTCGAGTCGCTTGGGGTCTGAGTCTGGATCGAGTTCAATGGTGCGTACAACATTGTAAGTCCCTTCCTCGATGACAAGTCGGTTGCCATCGAACTCATACTTACCTGCAACGTTGAATACCATACCGGCCGCCTCTGACGAGACGATTCGCCATGCCCCCGCGAGTTCGTGAGTGTTGAGAGATTCATCACACGCGTCGACGGCGACATCCAGTTCGGGATTCCATGCTCTGCTCGGCGTGCTTAAGCCGACGTCGTCTCGAAAATGAGGCATCACGTGGTCGGCTCCGATCGGGCGATTCGGTGCGTTCGTGAAAAAGGGGCTTCGCATTGACATCGCACGCTGGCTCAAACGTGAAATCAGGCCTGCCGTGCCCAGAAACCCATCCACGCACAGTGCCAGACCGAAGGCGATACAGGCCCCGCCGATCAACTTTCCCTTGCGCCCCGTGATGTTCCTCGAGCGAGTGAGCGGGATTCCCTCTTTGCGAAAACCCTTCATGCCGAGCAGGAAGACCAATATCGCCAGAACAAAACTCAGCATCCGAAAACACTCCTCTCATTGACGCCAACGGCCCTGCTGGTCCGCCGTGACGATTTATCTTGTCACAACCAACGCGTAACGCAACGCCCGCTTCGCGATCCCACTGGCGGACGAGCCGACCAGTGGCACACTCATCAATCGATCTGAGAGTCGCTCAATTCACCGCAGCCACCGCTTCGCGGCGCAGGGCGCGGGGTTCGGTGCCTTCGGTGGCGTGGCGGGCCCAGGCGGCTGAGCCGAGCGTGACGGCGTCGTCGCCGAGTTCGGCGGCCACGACCTGGAATGTGTCGACGTAGGCGGGCATCACGCGCTTCTTGGCCGACTTCGTCACCTGATTGACGAACAACTTCGGCATCGCTTCCACCAGTCCGCCGCCGAGGATGACGGTGTCGGGGGCCATCAGGTTGATCACGCCGGCGATGGCGATGCCGATCCAGCGGGCGGCTTCGCGAACGATCGATTCCACCACCGCTTCGCCGTTGTCGATCGCCTCGGCAATGATCTTGCTGCGCATTTCGGCGACGTCGGTGCCGGCCAGCTTGAGGATCGTCGGCGCTTCGCCACGAAACGCCGCCTTGGCAAGCTGAGCCGAGATTGCGAGCCTGCTGGCGACGGCTTCCAGACAGCCGCGCTGACCGCACCCGCACTGCGGACCGTTGGGCATCACCTGGACGTGGCCGATTTCCAGACATGACCTGCCCGCTCCCGCGAAGATCTCGCCGCGATAAACGCAGCCGCCGCCAATGCCGGTGCCGGGAAAGACTCCGATCGCGCAACGGGAGTTTCGCGCGGCTCCGAAGCAGTACTCGCCATAGACGCCGGCATCGACGTCGTTGCTGACGATGACGGGACAGCCGAACACTTCCTGCAATCGTTCGCGGACATTGAAACTCTTCCACGCCAGGTTCGGCGGGCTGACGAGGGTTCCCGTATCGAAATCGATCGGCCCGGGGCAGCCGATGCCGATGGCCTGAATCGACTTGGCGGAAACGCCGCCATGTTGCAGCGCCATCTGAATCGTCTCGACGACGCGGTCGATGCCGTCTTCAAAGGCGTCATTGCTGCGGGTCTTGCGCCGTTCGCGCCCGATGGGGCGAAACTGCTCGTCGTAGATGTGGGCCAGCATTTTGGTGCCGCCCAGGTCGAAACCGACCCAAGTCTTCAAAGCGTCCGTTGCCATTGGGTCAGGGGTCAGAGGTCGGGGGTCGGGAATCAAAAGTAGGGAGTCCAGCCTTTAGGCTGTCTGGGGCAGGCTAAAGCCTGTACTCCTGTATGTTACTGCTGCCCTTCTTCGCGCTTCGACCACCACGGCAAACTGATGCCTCCGTCCATCAGCAGGGTGCTGCCGGTCATGTAGTCGCAGTCGGGGCTGAGTACGAACGTGACCAGTTTGCCGATTTCATCCGGCCGTCCCATGCGTCCCCAGGGGATCGACTTGGCTCCCTCGTCGAGTTGTTCCTCGGAGAAGAACTTCCGTTCGCCGGGCGTATCGATCCAACCGGGATGGATAATGTTCACGCGAATACGGTGGCGGGCCAGTTCGATCGCCGCCGTTCGCGCCATGTGATCGATGGCCGCCTTCGACATATTGTACGCCATCGCCGTCGGCACCGGTATGACGGCGTGCGGCGAACTGACAATGACGATCGAACCTCCCGATCCCTGTTTGATCATCTGCTGCGCGGCGGCTCGCGTCGAATGAAACGCACCCCACATCGAGACATCGATCGTGCGGCGAAAGCCTTCCATGTCGGCTTCGACCATCAGTTGCCGATCGCTGTACGCGGCGTTCGAGACGAAGCCGTCGATGCGGCCCAGGTCGCGCACGACCTGCTCGAACATGGCCGCGACGCTCGCTTCGTCGGCCACATCGGCCTGCACGATCGTCGCCCTGCGACCGAGGCTGCGAATCTCGCTCGCCACCTCGTCGGCATCCTCTTTGTGAGATCGATAGTTGATGGCCACGTCCGCTCCGGCTTTGGCGGCCTCCAGGGCGCACCCGCGGCCAATACCGCGCGAAGAACCGGTCACCAGGATCACTCGACCATTCAGATTCATTGACTGCGTAACTCCGTCGATTGAAAGATTTGACTGACAAACATCGGCTCGTCGCCGATTACCCTCTCCCCCGGCCCCTCTCCCGGCGGGAGAGGGGAGCTTCTAGGAAAACTGGATGTCGAGAATTCTGTCCAGGCAGAGCATGAACAAGCGGGCGTTTCCCATTTGTCCGTACTGAAAACTGAATTTGCCCTTGCTGCTGAACATTCTGGCTTCGTTCGTCTTGAAGGAAAAGGAACCTCCGCCGATGGAGATGTCCTTCATCTCGGAGACCGGCACCCGCTCCGTCTTCCCTTTGAAGCAAAACTCCATGAATCCGGGGCCGACCCGCACGACATCTTTCTTGTTGACGACGAATTCGACGTACCCCTGCCGCTCGAGTTGCGCCTGAGCGGCGTCCAGAAGGTACAGACTCCAGGCGATTTCCGCCATTTTGGCGAAATGAAAAGGATCCTTGGGCTTCGGAGTGCGCTGCTTCGAGCGGTAGGAACCGTTCAGCCGAAACACCGTGCGGTCATCGCGATCGTGCCAGCGGTAGTCGTAACTCGTCGCGGTGTAGACGCCGTTGTAATAGTTGTCGGTTTCGGCGGTCTTCAGATTCCTCGCCAGCCTGAACAGGAAAATTTCTTCGCGCGGTGTCGCGTGACGGCTCCCCTTGATGCGGTAGCGGGCCACGCCCTGCTGGCCCACATACGAGCACGTATGCGAAAACCTCGTCGCACACCACGCCGCGATGCCGGCGATCAGACCGATACAGGCCGACATGATGTGAATGCCGGGGCTCACCTGCAGCTTGGCCATACCGGCCAGGTAGATCAGGCAGTAGTAGACCCCCATCATCAGTCCGCCGATCAGCATCCAGCGGGCGCCAGGTGAAACAGGATGCTTCGCAGTGACGAGTGTTGTTTCCGCAGACAGCAACGGACCAATTTCGGCGGGAGGCCGCACGAAGAAATCGGCATCCGCTGCGAGCGGCGGGCCGGCATGCCGAGAAAGTCCGACGGGCGCGACCGAAGTTTCGACGATCTCTGATTCATCGTCGAGTACGTCGTCGTCCATTTCCACAATCCTCGGACGCCGGCGTCACTCTTCCGGCATTTGGTTCAGACGGGTGGCGGCTTCGCGCAGTTCGTTGACCATGCGACGCGTCGTGGGCCAGCGGTCATCGGGACGCGGAGCGATCCCCTTCATGATGGCCTTCGCCACTTGCTCGTCGATGTCCTTCGCCAGATTGCGGATGTCGTTGGGAGGCTGGTTGATGTGCTGCAAAACCGTATCCAGCGACTCGGCGATGTTGGTGGGCGTCTGCCAGGGCAGCTTGCGGGAATAAGATTCGAAACAAGTCACGGCGAACGAGAAGATATCGATCCGCTGATCGGTCCGCTGCCGCTTGATGAGTTCCGGCGCCATGTAGTTCGCGGTGCCCGTGCGGTTGCCCGGCGCGCGAAACGGATCGGTATTGGGAACCACGAGGCCGAAGTCGATCAGCTTGACGATGTTGTCGTCCGTCACGATCACGTTGCGCGGACAGATGTCGCGATGAATCCAATTCTGCTGATGCAGATACTCGATGGCCTCTCCCAGTTGAATCAATATCCACAGGCGCTGCTCGACCATGCGCGGGTTCTGGGCATCGACGAGATAGCTCATGCCGACCCCTTCGAGAAACTCCATCACGAGGTATTGCTCGTCCTGCGTGGTGATACCGTACTCCATCGTCTTGACGATGTTCGGATGCTGCAGCGTGATCGCCACTTCCCCCTCGGTCGGCTTGCTCATGCCGACAAAGCGTCGATCCAATCGAGCGGTTTTGGCCTTGTCGAGAATCTTGAGTGCAACAATGCGGCCGGAGAGTGAGTCGGTCGCCCGAAACACTTTCGACATGCTGCCTTGACCGACCCGGCCGATCAGGTCGAAGC
>JANNSB010000710.1:0-1761 GCA_031402175.1 Planctomycetaceae bacterium | reverse complement strand
TGAAGATCGCATTCCTCACCGTCATGCCGTCGCCCTATGTGCAGGATGTCTTCCATGCGCTGAGCGGCGATCCGCGGTGCGAGTTGTCGGTGTTCTATCTGGAACAGGAGGCCGATGACACGAATTGGGGGCAGCAGCGGTTGCCGGAGTATGCCCGGGTGCTGCCGGGATCGTGGTTTCGTTTTGCCGGCGGACGGATTCATTACAACTCATCGGCCATTCGTGAGCTGCGCGAGGCTGATGCGGATGTGTACGTTGTGGTCGGCTATCCGGGATTGACGAATCAATCAGCCATGTACTGGTTGACGTGCACGCGGCGGCCATGGGTATTTTGGGGCGAGATGCCGGGAATGCGGTCGTTGGGAGTTGTCGCGTCGGGCCTACGGCGAGTGGCGCAGTTTCCCTTGCGGTCGGCCAAGGCGATCGCAGCAGTGGGATCGCAAGCCGCAGAGGCTTATCGCGGATTGCTCGGCGGTTCGGTTCCTGTGTTCAATGTTCCGTACCACTGTGCGACCGACGACTTTACTCGGGCTGCATTGGCACGAAACGAGGGCGCACGCCAAGAGATTCGATTTCTTTATTGCGGCCAATTGATCGAACGCAAGGGAGTCGACTTGCTGCTCACGGCGTTTCTCAAATTGCGGGAACGTTATGCCAACGTGAGGCTCGGCTTTGTGGGGACTGGTCCGCTCGAAGTGGATTTGAAGCATCGCGTGCCGGCTGAATTCACCAGTTCCGTCACCTTTCATGGATTTCGGCCGGTAGCGGACCTGCCGGAACTGTTTTCCGCTGCGGATGTGTTCGTATTGCCGTCGCGACACGACGGTTGGGGTGTGGTCGTCAATCAGGCGGTCGCTTCGAGGTTGCCGGTGATTGCAACATCGGCCGTCGGTGCCGCCCATGATCTCATCGCGGACGGAGAGAGTGGCTACGTTATCGAACCAGACTCGAGTGAAGCGATCTTCGATGCCATGGAACGATTCGCTGCCGATCCAGATCGTGCCCGTTCGTTCGGCGAGCGGTCATTCGAGTTCACCAGTCGCATCGACTTGAACCGTGCCGTCGAGGACTGGGTTGCTGTGTGCACAGCCGCGCTAGGTTCCGTGCGTCGAAATCGCCGGACGGCAGAGAGCGTGCCATCCGCATGAAGGTTCTGCTGGTTTCCAGTTCATCCGGTTCGCGCGGCGGCGGCGAGTTGTACTTGCTGGCCCTGTCCCGCGAGCTGGTGGAAATGGGCCATGAAGTCGTCGCCATGCTGGCGGACGCAAACACAATGGACGAGTTGGCGGAACAGTTTGATTCGCGGGTCGACGTGATCCGCTTGCCGTATACGAACACATACCGACGGCGTTTTCGATCGCTGGGGTCGACATTCGATTCCGCTCTCATTCGCGAGCTCTGCAGCCGATTTAGGTCGATTCCTTCCGATGTGGTCCATTTGAACCTGCAGAACCTCGAGGACGGCCTCGATCTCGTGCAGGCCGCCGAGCGCGCGCGAGTTCCGTACGCGGCGACGATTCACATTACACGTCCGATGAGCAAACTTGGTGCGAAGTTCGGAACGGCCCGCGATATTGTTGCGCGGCGAGTGCTGCGTGCATCATCGGGAACGATCATCACCATTTCGCATGCCTGCCGGGCACAGATGCAAGACTTCCTGGGGCGTCGCTTTGCTGCTTCACGTATTGCGTGCATTCCCAATGGCGTTCCGGACGACACGATCCCACGGGATTCATGCCATCGTTCGGAATGGGGTTATGT
>JANNSB010000709.1:0-8636 GCA_031402175.1 Planctomycetaceae bacterium | reverse complement strand
CCGCTTACTGTCGTGCGCGGCTCTTCGTTCGTCGTTACCGCGACAACGCCCGACGACTCGACGATGTCGCCAAGTTGCCGATTCAGATCCCGCCATTCCCGCATGCGGTTGTACGACAGAAAGTTCTGATGGCACGCCTTGCGGAGCTTGCTCTCCGAGAGTTTGTCATCGAGGCCGTCGTAGAACGTCCACAACTTGAGCAGGCTGATGAAATCCGACTGCTCATCATTGAACTTCGCATGCGCCTCATCCGCCTGCTGCTGCTTGTCGACGGGGCGGTCTCGCGGGTCGCGGACTTCGAGCGCGCTGGCGATGATGAGCACTTCCTCCAGGCAACCTTCGCTGGCGGCGGCCAGGATCATCCGGCCGATGCACGGGTCGACCGGCAGCTTCGCCAGCGTCTTGCCGATCGGCGTGAGGTTCTCGGCCTCATCGATCGCTCCGAGTTCGTACAGCGTCTTCAGTCCGCCGCGAATCGCGCCGGGCTTCGGCGGATCGAGCAAAGGGAAGTCCTCGATCCGGCCGAGGTTCAGCGACTTCATCTGCAGTAGCACGGCGGCAAGGTTCGTCCGCAAGATCTCCGGCGGCGTGAACCGTTCGCGCCCCTGGTAGTCCTGCGCGGCATAGAGTCTGACGCAGATGCCCGGCCCGATGCGTCCGCAACGCCCCTTCCGCTGGTCGGCCGAGGCCTGCGAGATCGGTTCGATTGGCAGGCGCTGCACCTTGGATGACGGCGCGAACCGGCTGATGCGGGCCGTCCCCGGATCGACGACGAACCGAATCCCCGGCACCGTCAGCGACGACTCGGCGACGTTCGTGGCCACGACGATCCTGCGCCCCTGATGCGGTTGAAAGATCCGGTTCTGCTCGGCCTCCGACAGCCGGCCGTAGAGCGGCACGACTTCGGTCTTGCGATTGTCGAAGTCTCCCGAGAACGACCGCCCACGCAGAATCTTGCACGTCTCGCGAATGTCGCGCTCCGTCGGCATGAAGACCAGCATGTCCCCCGGCCCTTCCAGCGCGAGCAGCTCGCAAGCATCGGCCGCCGACCGCTGCCAGTCGATTTCGCCATCATCGTCCTCATTGAGATCCGGCGGCGCGTAGCGCACCTCGACGGGATACATGCGCCCCGACACTTCAATGATCGGCGCAGACCCGCGCTCATCGGCGAAGAACTCTGCGTACCGATCGACGTCGATCGTGGCCGACGTGATGATCAGCCGCAGGTCCGGCCGGCGCGGCAGGATCCGCTTCACATACCCCAGCAGAAAATCGATGTTGAGCGAGCGCTCGTGCGCCTCGTCGATGATGAGCGTGTCGTACTGCGAGAGCAGCGGGTCGCTCTGCGTTTCGGCCAGCAGGATGCCGTCGGTCATCAGTTTGATGAGCGTCCTGGGCGACGTCGCATCGGTGAAGCGAATCTTGAAGCCCACCGTCGTCCCGGTCGCGACGCCGAGTTCCTCCGCGATACGTGCCGCCACCGATCGGGCCGCGAGCCGCCTCGGCTGCGTGTGACCAATCAGGCCGTCGATGCCGCGCCCCATCTCCAGGCAAATCTTCGGCAACTGTGTCGACTTGCCCGATCCCGTCTCGCCGCAGAGCACGATCACCTGCCGATCGCGAATGGCGGCCGCGATCTCGTCCTTCGCCGCCGTGATCGGCAGAGCCGGGTCGTATTTCACGACCGGCCGCAACTGCTCCCGCTTCTCTCTCGCCGCGATCGACTCGGCCAGTTGCCGCCTGAGCACATCCAGCTTGCGATCAAACGGCTCGTTCTTCTCGCTCCGCCGCCGCACCCACTGCAGCAGCTTCGCCAAATCCGCGCGGTCCTTCGGCAACGCGCGCTGAATCTCCGCGGCAAGTTCGTCGAAAGAGAGGGTGACCGGTTCCACGCCGACGATTGTGGTGGATCGGGGGGCCTCATTTGTAGGGAACAAGTCCGTTCCCTCACTCATCGGCCTCATCCTCCGCCAGAGGGCGATAGTGGAGGGTTGTGCCGCCGAAGCAGCTACCCCCCAAAATGGCGGCGGCAACGACGTCCGAGGGGCCAGCATCGATCGTGTAGAGCAATGGCGGCGGGTGGTCCGAACTGGTCTCTTTGATCTTCGGACTATTGTTGAATCCGCTTCCATCGACATAGACGCCGGCGCTCGCTACGCCTTCGGCCGTGGGATTGTCGAACGGTCCTTCGAACCGCAGCGTCCAGCGACCAAATCCGACGCTGAGCAGCAGAGGTTGCCCTGCCTGAACAATAGGCCCGAAGGTAGACACGTAAACAGCGTCCAAACCGTGTGGATACCAGAGAAAATCCCCTTCGGGGCCGTTTTCAAAGCTCCTGGCATATGGGTCGCTCGGCACGTCGAATTCCGGATCCCAATTGGTGCGCAACTCCGAAAGACTTTCCGGAAATTCGCCGCGCTCTCGTCGATAGATCTGCAGCGCCACAGTCAGCAGCGTCATTCGATAGAGAGAGGGCAGCTCGCGTTCTGCGGGGTGATACGCAGATTCGTAAAGCCGGCGACCATCCTGTCGATTCGCGAAGTCGCCCCAGAGTCGCCACTGCAACTCTTCGCCGATCCCAAGTTCGTAACCGCTTTCGGTAAGTCTGGGCGTGACTTGCCACCATCGGAGCACATCCTCGGACGTCACTGGTGAACCCCACTCAGGCTCCGCGAGAACGGCGGCTGCCAGCCGATCGTAACGCGCGTGCTCACCCGACCAGTAGTACAACGAGCGGAGCCATTGAGGTGGCGGCTCCTCCTCCTCGGACTCATCAACGTTGAAAACCCGCTGAAATGGATTCTGAAGGAACAACTCGTAATAGTCGCCCTCCTGATGCAGCAACTGGCGGGCCACGACAACTTCGGCCTCACGAGCTTCGGCCATCAGAGCGTCGAAGTACTCGACTCGCACCAGGCGAGCCCGCAATAAATCGCTGTTCATCCCCAGCGTTTTCAGTGCAAATTGCAGCGTCTCGAGGTCGCACTCAGGATCGTTGGCACAGCGGGCGATATGTTGCAGCAGACTTATCTGGTCCCTGCACAACGACGGTGCGTCGTAGATCTGCATCGGGGGAATCCGCTCGATCACACCAAGCGAATCCAGATAGAGCGTCATCTCTTCACGGAATCTGCCTTCGGAGCGCAGAGTTTCGCTGTAACCACCAGAAGCCACCCCTACAACGAAGGCCCGCAGGTCCCTACTGCCGACCCGTTGTTCGGGTGTGAGCGACCAGCGACCCGGATCCATCGATGCGATCTTGTGCAGTTGCGCGAGATACGCCTGAGTGAGCTCCGGCGTCCAGGTAACCAGGGGGAACGACTCCCGTCTCTCTCGCACGATCTCTCGCAGCTTCTCCCATTCTTGTGGTTGCCCCCGACTGAACGCCGCATGCCGGGCCTCGACAACATCCAGCGACACATTGACTCTCGGTATCTGGTAGTACCGGGCGATCGGCAGCGCGGGGATTACCAGAAGAATGGGCAGAAACAGCCACGCGCACTGCTTGCGCCACGGCAGCGAGCGGGCAGTCAACCAGCGTCCGCAGCCGCTCCATGTGGCGACGAGCCAAAGGATGGCCAGCGGCCAGGTCGTGAGCCAGAGCGGCACCGCAGCGGCGAGCGCCAACAGGTGCCAGAGAAACAGAATCAATCCGAACACGAACGCAGCCAAGATGGCGGTGACGGGTCGCTGCGTCCACATGCCGCAGACGCCGCCCAATGCAAAGAACCCCAACAGCAACGAACCGATCAGGCTGGCCTGCAGCGCGACGTCCTGTGCGGTGGCCGGTGGATACGGCCGCATCTCCATGACGGGGTAATGCACGCGCACCTGGTCCACGATTTGGAACACCGATTGATGGACGTACTTTGATCCCTCCTTCGGCACCTCGTTGGGATGCAGTCCGTAGCGGTCCCACAGGCTCCAGCCGAGCACCAGCACGAGGGTGGCCGAGAACCAGAGCGAGTTCCGTGTGATCCACACGAGCGAAGGGGAGATGCCGCGATGGCCGATAAATAACTGCGACTCGCGGGACTGGTCGTTCATGTAGGCGAACACTCCCGCGAACAGCGGCGTGAGCAGCATGTACCAGACGGCGATGCCGCTCAGTTCGGGCAATGCCATGAGTGCGCCATTCACGAACACCCAGCCGGCCAGCCCCCAGATCAGTATGAAGACGCTGATGCCGCGCAGTTCCCTCCACGCCAGCGCTGCTGTCGTGCGAAGCACCGGATCGCGCCGGGCGGCAGTCCACTGCAACAAGGGTTGCCACACGTCCGGAAGTTCGAACGCACGCGACCCTCGCAGCCAGCTCAACGTGGGACGCACCGACCTGCCCTGCGCCCAACGCACGGCGAGTGCGAAATCAACGGCCAACAAGGTGAAGGTCCGGTAGGTAAGCGTTGGTAAGCCAACGGCACCAGTCGGCGCCAGCGGCATGAATACCTGGATCGTCAGGAGCGCCGCGCACAGCAGCCCCACCGCCGCCGCCGGGACGACCTTCTTCATCTGCAGCGAGAAGAACGCCGTGCAGGCGAACAGGCCGAGGAACGGTACAATCGCCGATACCAACTCCGAGAGGACCACGGCGTTGGGCCATCGGAATCGAGAAAGAATGAGGCCAGTCAATGTGCCTGCGACCACGTAGAACAGGAAGACAACGACCGGGGTTAACAGTTTCACAGTCGCCAGCAACCAAGACGAGATTGGTAGTTGACGCAACCAGTTCAAAGTGTCGTCCTCGACTTCCCCAGCGAATTGAATGGCGCCGACGGCCACCGCCAGGGGAAAGAAACAGCCGACCACGCAGGCCAACATGTTGCCCATGTCGGCAGGCATTTGGTCGAGCAGGCCGAGGATCACGCACCAGAGTTGCAGCATCACCGCCAGCCCGAGCACCGCCAGCAACGCCGGCAGCAGCATGCGGAAGTCTTTCCAGACGAGTCGCCAGATGAGAGCAGCGGACATGAGTCGCTCCAACGGGATCAAGGAATTGTGGATGCCGGCTGAGATGACTCAAGCTGCGGAACTCGCGACTCGCGCAGCATCACGAGCAGAATGTCTTCCAGGCTCGGGTGCCGCACGCTGAACGTGCCGCTGCCGGCCAGCGTGCTCTCCAGTTTCTCTTCATCCAGTTCACGGACCATCCACTGGTGATCGCAGCCGAACTTCACGTGCGCCAGCACCTGGCCCGGCTTCTCCGGGGGATGTGCGAGGACCGCCGGCAGCGTGACGACGACTTCTCGGATGCCGCGCTTCAGATCATCGAGCGACTCGAACGCGATCAGTTTGCCGCCGAGCAGAATCGCCACCATGTCGGCCACGCGCTCGACCTCGTTCACCTGATGGCTGCTGAGCAGCACCGTGCGCCCGCTCGCAGCCACATCGGCCATGCTTTCGAGAAACTCTCGCCGCACCAGCGGATCGAGGCCCGACGTCGGCTCATCGAGAATCAGCACATCGGGCGTGTGAGCCAATGCCAGCGAGAGCGCCACCTTCGACCGCATGCCTTCGAGAGAGTCTTGATCTTCTGCTTGGGATCGAGGCCGAACTTCGCGATGTAGGCCGAGTACGTCGCCTGATACCCCGGCGGATAGAACCCTGCCGCGAACCAGCCGATCTCGCCAACCCGCATCCACTCGTAGAGCGGCGGCTTCTCGGCCACGTACCCGACCCGACGGCGAATGTCGAGACTCTGTTTCTCGCTCGACATGCCGAGCACCTCGGCTGTGCCTTTGTCGGGCGACTCCAGACCAAGCAGAATGCGAATGGCCGTCGTCTTGCCGGCTCCATTCGCGCCAAGCACCGCGCACACCACTCCCTGCGGCACGATGAATGAAACGCCGTCGAGCGCGACGGTCTTGCCGAAGCGTTTGGAGATGCTGTTGAGTTGGATGGCGGGCGTCATGTGATGTTCCCCTGGTTCATGACTTCTTTCCCTTCCTTACGTTGCGCAAGGCATCGGCCGCGAGCGCGTTCAATTCGTCTTCCGTCAATCCGTGTTGCAACGCTTCCTTGAAGACCGACTGCAGCCGCTGGCGAACCATCTCGCCCCGCGCCGCCTTGCAGAGCTTCGGGGCCTGAGTCGTGACGGCCAACCCGGTGCCGCGTTCGAGTTCGAGTACCCCTTCGTTCTGCAGATCGCGATACGCCCGGGCCACCGTATTCGGATTGACCGCCAGCCTGACGGCCATCTCCCGCACCGAGGGGACGTGCTCTCCCGCCGCGAGCGCCCCGTCGGCAATCGAGAACTTCAGATGCCGGGCGATCTGCTCGTAGATCGGAATGCCGTTATGTGGATCGACGTGGAAGAGCATGGCGCGGTGGTCTACTGTACTAGAATGGTAGTACGGTATGCGACAGTGGGCAGAGTGTCAAGCGTCTTCCGCTTGTAGGGAACGGACTCCGTGCCGTTCCCGGAGGCGGGTAGCAATGTTGTTCCACCGAGCGCGTTGTTGTGAGATTCCGCGCGGATAATGTCCGCGTCAATCGTCACGAGAACAATCAACTCTCGCGCCACTCGTCATCCCGCCGCGCGGAACGGCACGGAGTCCGTTCCCTACAGAATACTCATTGACGCTTCGCGCGGCGTGAACTACATCACCTGCATGCATGTCACCATTACAGCCGTGGGGCCGGATAATCGGGGGTTGGCCGACCCGATCGTGCATCACGTCACCAGTTCCGGGGCGAACATCCACGAAATCCAGATGTACGACCACGATCGCGAGAAGCTGTTCGCGATGCTGGTCCGCATCGAATGGCCTAATGAAAAATCATCGGTGGCCGACCTGCGAAAGCGGATGGACGACATCGGCCGCAGCACCGGCCTCGCTGTGCGGACCTGGTCGCGGGATGAGCATGCCCGCCCGCCGCGACTGGCCATTTGCACCACGTATCGCGAAGAGCCGCCGTTGGCCATATTGTGCGACATACGTGACGGTCGCCTCAAGGCCAAGGCCGCCGTGATGATCGGCAACCGCAGCGCTTGCCAGGGGATTGCCGAGCAGTTCGGCGTCGACTTCCACAACGTCGGCGACTCGAAGGGCAATCCCGACAACGAGCGGATGGCCGTACTGTTCGACGAATACGACATCGATTACATCGTGCTGGCTCGCTACATGCGCATCTTGCCCGCGGGAGTTTGCTGGGAGTTCGCGGGGGGCAGGATCATCAATCTGCATCACGGGCTCTTGCCGTCGTTCCCCGGATTTCGGCCCTATCAGGACGCCCACAGCCATCACATGCTCACCTACGGGGCGACGATTCACTTCATCGTGCCCGAACTCGACGCGGGGAACCAGATCATCCATCAGGCGACGTTCACGGTGATGCCTGGGACGCAGTTGGACGAAATCATCCATCTCGGCGAAAGCGACCACGAGCCGCGCTGCCTGAGCGAAGGCTTACGCCGCGTGATCGACCGCGAAGTGGAACTGCACTTCCACCGCGTGGTACGGCGCGGGTGAACGTGCCAAGGGGGAAGCTTGATTACGAATCGCGCTTGTCACGATCGACCGACTTCTCGAACTCCGCGAGATAGGCCAGCAGGCGGTCGCGTTCGGCGGTGAGGTGCCGCACCTTGAGCAGCGAGCGGACGCGGGCCTTCAGTTCCAGCCGATGGACGGGCTTCGACAGAAAGTCATCGGCCCCGGCATTCACGGCCTTTTCGATATCGCCGGGATCCTTGAGAGCCGTCACCATCAGAATCGGGATGTTCTTGGTGCGATCATCCTTCTTGAGCTTCTGGCAGACTTCGTAGCCGCTGAGCTTGGGCATCATAATGTCGAGCAGAATCAGGTCGGGCTGTTTGTCGAGCGCGACCTGCAGCGTGTTCGCGCCATCGTACGCCATGAGGATTTCGTGCCCATCCCCTTCGAGAAAAGCTTCGAGCAGTTCGCGATTGCGCTCGTTGTCATCCGCGATGAGGATGCGTCCACGAGGTTGATCGATGTCGGTGGACATTCCGGAGATTCGAAGGTCTAGGATTGAGCAATTGGGGGGAACAGGTCTTTTACTCGGCAACCGAATCCGGGGATAAGGACATCTGCCGTGAGTTCATCGTCGCCGACGAGCTGATGGACGCCATCCTGTTGGTAAACGTCGATGGTCTGAGTGACCGGCCAGATCACCCACAGCAGCGCGACGCCAGCCGTTCGCCAGTCATCGACTTTCACGTTGACTTCATAGGCATTGTCGTTTGGTGAAATTACCTCGACAACGAGATCGGGGACAATTGTGAGAAAACCCTGATCGGGAATCCCGCCCTTCATGCGACTTTTGATGATCCAAGAAACGTCGGGCTTGCGAACTTTTTCGGGATCGTCTGGGAAGCAGCGAAACCCCATCCCCTCGGGGAAGGCCCAACCCAAATTGCGTTGGCGCGTGTACTCGCGGATTAGCGAATGAACTTCACCAGCCACCCAGCTTGATACAGCGCTCATGTGAAGTTCCACCAATTGACCTTCAACCAGCTCGTAGCTTTTGCCGTCCGGCAGCGCGAGCAGGTCGTCCGCGGTGAATCGAGTTGGGGAAGCGATGCTCATACTTGTTGAACTCGAAGGCTGGCGCTGCGACGGCCAAGGCAGGAGTTGCGCCGGCCGATGAGGCACGCGTGGCCGTTGCCACCTCGGCAA
>JANNSB010000708.1:0-3829 GCA_031402175.1 Planctomycetaceae bacterium | reverse complement strand
CTACACCGCACCGGGCAGGCGATAGGCGGCGAGTCGGACCTTGATTTCCTTAGGCAGACGTTCAACAAGCTGCTCTTGAATTTCACTTGGTGGGTGAACCGCAAGGACCGCTTCGGCAAGAACGTCTTCGAGGGGGGCTTTCTCGGCCTCGATAACATCGGCGTCTTCGACCGCAGCGCGCCTCTACCGACGGGCGGTTACCTGGAACAGGCGGACGGCACGGCTTGGATGGCGCTCTTCAGCCAGAACATGGCGGAACTTGCCGTCGAACTCGCGGCCCACGACCCGACTTATGAGGACATGGTCCTGAAGTTCGTGGAACAGTTCTACTACATCGCCGCGGCCATGAACCGTCCCGGGCAGGAAGGCATGTGGGACGAGGAGGACGGCTTTTACTACGACCTGCTGCGGCTCCCCGATGGCAGCGCGACGCGTCTCAAGGTGCGTTCGCTGGTGGGGCTGCTGCCTTTGTGCGCCACGACGGTCATCGAACCGTGGCAACGGGAGCGCATGCCACGGGTGATGACCGGGCTGTTGGAACGGCTGCGGCGAATACCGGAACTGGGATACGCGATGCACCCCACCGGCCCAGGACACATGGGCGTGAACGACCGCGGGATTCTCGCCTTGCTCAATCCGGATCGGCTCCGACGGGTTCTGACGAAGATGCTCGACGAGAACGAGTTCTTCGGCCCTTACGGCATCCGCTCGATCTCGAAGTTCCACGAGAAGCATCCCTACGTCTTCAATGTAAATGGTCAGGAGTACCGGGTGGACTATCTGCCGGCCGAGTCCAATACAGGCATGTTCGGTGGCAATTCCAACTGGCGCGGCCCGGTCTGGATGCCGGTGAACGCCATGATCATCCGCGCTCTCCTGCAGTACTACCTGTACTACGGCGACAACTTCAAGATCGAATGCCCCACCGGGTCAGGCAAGATGATGAACCTCTTCGAGGTGAGCCAGGAACTCTCCGATCGGCTCACTCGGATTTTCCTCCGCGATGAGCGCGGACGGCGGCCGGTGTACGGCGGCACGGAGAAGTTCCAATCCGATCCCCATTGGCGCGATCACCTGCAGTTCTTCGAATACTTCCACGGTGACAACGGGGCAGGGCTGGGAGCCAGCCATCAGACCGGTTGGACGGGGCTCGTGGCCAAGTTCATCCAGCTCTATGGCTTTCTGGATGCGAAGCGTGCTCTGGAAGGGGGCAAGAGGGCGGCTTTCGAGACGAAGGGTCGATAGAGTTGGTCATTGAAGATCACCCCAGCCTCACGTCAGATTCGGAGTCGCCCGTGAACCCGGCCGTTGCGAATGAAGCCGAACTCTATTTTGAGCGCGGCGGGCCGATTCAACTCTTCGGGGAACGGCTGGCGGACAGATGGGGCTGGAAACACTCGGTACGAGTGAGAATTATCGCCTTCCTGGCGGTCACATGGCTCCCGCTGCTGCTGCTCGCCTTGCTGGAAGGGCGAGCACTGACAGCGGACCCCGCCGGGTCGTTGCTGCTCGACTTCAGTACGTATGCGAGGTTCTTCCTGGCAGTGCCCTTGTTGGTTGTGGCAGAGTTGATCGTCGGACCGCGGCTGAAGGCGGCCGCCTTGCAACTCGTTCGCGGCGGATTCGTTCGGCCTGAGGACTATCCCGCGTTTGAACAGGCAATCGCGCGAGCTGCGAAACGGCGCGAGTCGGCCTGGGCCGAATTGATTCTCGTCGTGATCGCTCTGACGGGGTCGTGGATGTTTACCACCGAGGCCGTGGCCGGGGGCACCATCGCGACCTGGCGATCTGCGAGTTCCCCGGAAAGCCGACTCGGCGTGTCGTTGACCGCGATTTGGTATCGTGTCGTCGCACTCCCCATCCTGCAATTCTTCTGGTACCGTTGGCTGTGGCGACTACTGGTGTGGGCGGGCTTTCTGTGGACTGTTTCACGGCTCAACCTGAATCTGGTCGCCACACACGCCGACCAGGCGGGAGGTCTCGGCTTCCTCGGGACAGCGCACCTGTCGTTAGGCATTTTCGCCGTGGCCCTGAGTTTGGTGATGAGCGCGGAGACCGCCTTCCTGATGGTGTTTCGAGACGCAGATATCAAGTCGTTTCAGATTCCGTTCGCCGTGCTCCTGCTGTTCGTCGAAGTGATGTTTCTCGGGCCCTTGCTCATGTTTGTTCCAGTCCTGACGCGGGCCAGATTGGCAGGCTTGCGCGACTACAGCCAACTGGTCACTCGCTATAACCGCGAGTTTCACAAGAAGTGGATCCTGGGCCAGGGACCGGCGGACGAACGATTGCTGGGGAGCGCCGACATCCAGTCGCTGGCCGATCTCGGCCAGAGCTTTGAGTATATCCGCGGCATGAAGGTCGTCCCCTTCAGTCTGCGTGTGGCCCTTCAGTTGGCGGTCGTTGCCAGCTTGCCCTGTTTACCACTGGTGCTGCTCGTCATGCCGATCGGCACGTTATTAGAACTCCTCACGAAGGCCGTGTTTTAGAGATCTTGGAACCCGCATCCGATCTGATATTCAAGTCGAGGCGAGAACAGTCTATGAGAAATGTCCGCTACCCGGCGCTCTACCAGATCAACACTCGCGTCTGGCTCACGGAACTGTCCCGCGCGCTGGGACGGCGAGCTACGCTGGATGACATTCCCGATGAGGAGCTCGATCGGCTCGCCGAACAAGGCTTCGACTGGATCTGGTTTCTCAGCGTCTGGCAGACCGGGACGCAGGCACAGCAGGTCTCGCGCAGCAATGCCGGCTGGCGCAGGGAGTTCGAAGAGACCCTCCCCGACTTGTCTGACGATGACATTCCCGGTTCGGGCTTCGCCATCACCGGGTACACGGTGCATACCGACCTTGGTGGAGACGCCGCCCTTGGTCGGTTGCGTGAGCGGATGAAGTCGCGCGGACTGAGGCTGATGCTCGATTTCGTCCCCAATCACATGGGACTGGGGCATCCCTGGGTGCAGACGCATCCCGAGCATTTCATCGCCGGGACCGAGTTCGACCGCGTGCAGGCTCCGCAGAACTACATCGTCGTGACGGGAGCGAACGGCGATGTGCTCCTGGCCCACGGTCGCGACCCCTACTTCGACGGCTGGCCCGACACATTGCAGCTCAACTACGCCAACCCGGCCACGCAGGACGCGATGATCGGGGAATTGACGAGAATTGCCGGCCAATGTGATGGCGTCCGTTGCGACATGGCAATGCTGGTATTGGCCGATGTCTTCGAACGTACCTGGGGTCACCGGGCCGAACTCTTCTGGCCGAGGGCGACATCGGAAGTTCGTGAGAAACATCCCGACTTCACGTTCATGGCCGAGGTCTATTGGGATCTCGAATGGCCGCTGCAACAACAGGGGTTCGACTACTGCTACGACAAGCGACTCTACGACCGCTTGCGCGAAGGACACGCGCGACCCGTCCGCGAACATCTGCTGGCGGGGCTCGACTACCAGGACAAGCTCGCCCGCTTCCTGGAAAATCACGACGAACCTCGGGCCGCGGCCACCTTCCCGCCGGGTCAACACGAGGCGGCGGGCGTCATCACGTTTCTCGCGCCAGGCCTGCGGTTTTTTCATCAAGGCGAGTTGGAAGGCAAACAGAAACGCATCTCGCCCCATCTAGGTCGCGGCCCCGCCGAAACCACCGACCTGCGCATTCAGCGGCTGTATGAACGACTGCTGTGCTTGCTGAGCCGTTCGGAAGTGCGAGATGGCCTCTGGCAACTCGTCGAAAGCGCTCCGGCCTGGGAGGGGAACTGGACCAACGACGAATTCGTCGCCTTCGCCTGGAGCAATGGAGAAGGCAAACGCTTGCTCGTCTCGGTGAAC
>JANNSB010000707.1:0-9288 GCA_031402175.1 Planctomycetaceae bacterium | reverse complement strand
TCGCCTACCGCGTGCGCGAGAACCTCGTACGGCCCTACTGCGGCTTTCTCGCGCTCGACGGGCCGGCCTGGCCGAGCGTCGAGGCGGCCTGCGAGCCGGCGCGGAGGGGCGTTCGGCCCGTGCCGATCTACGCGGTGCTCGGCAATCACGACCTCGTCCTGCCCGAGAGTCCGAAGCTGCAGCGCGAGGAGATTCCTCGCTTCATCCCGAACTGGCACGTGCCATCGAGCGCCGTCGAGGTGGTGGTCGGTCGCAGTGAAGGCAAACCGAACGAAGCCGGTCTGCTACAGGATGCCCGTGCTGCGCGCGCCTGGCTGGCGAACAAGGCCGGGGTGCCGGAGAGCGAGATCATCCTCATCGGCCGCTCGCTCGGCGGCGGCGTGGCCGTGCAACTGGCGGCGGCTGACGGTTGCCGGGGCCTCGTCGTGGAGCGATCGTTCACATCGCTGCCTGATGTGGCGGCCCATAAGAGTCCGTGGCTGATGGCGAGAGTCATCATGCAGAACCGCTTCACTTCTCGTGAGTCGATCGTGAACTATCACGGCCCGCTGTTGGTGCTGCACGGCACCATTGATGACCTGATTCCCTACGAGCAGGGAGTGCAGCTGTTCGAAGCGGCGAACGAGCCGAAGAAGTTCGTGGCCCTGGAAGGCATTGGGCACAACGACGCGCTGCCGCCGGAGTATCATCAGGCATTGGATGAGTTTCTGGTATCGCTGGGGGATGGGACATAGGATGCGCGATTAGGTGGCTCAGACATTCCTGTCTGGGCGAGCCTGTTCGCAACGCTCTCCGTCTCCTATGTACATCATCTACCGTTGCCCGCAGTGCGAGTCGCCGCAAGCATCGGGGGAGTGCGCGCCGGGTGCGATGCTCTCCTGCACGGCGTGCGACTGGAAGCGCGCGATTGCCGAGGGGGACATCGCCGCGGGCAAGCCGACGATGTGCCTGTTGTGTGGCAACAGCGACCTCTGGCGTCAGAAGAACTTCCCGGTCGGGTGGGGCGTGGTGATCGTCGCGGCTGGGGCGATCCTCAGCAGCATCGCCTGGGCCAACTATCGGCCTTTGATCGCACTGGGAATCCTGATGCTCTTCGGCCTCGCCGACATGTTGCTGTATGCGTACCTCCCCGATGTCTTGACTTGTTATCGCTGCGGCACGCGGCATCACCGCTGTGGTGAAGTCAGCGACCATCCCGCATTCGATCATGAGATCGGCGAGAAGTATCGACAGGAGCGATTGCGCGAGTCGCGGAAGTGAACACACGCGGATGAGATCAACGGCTGCGCTGCGTCGTGTTTACTCATGATCGGGCAGCGTCGAGACGGCATTGCTCCCCGTTTCCTTCAGCGTGTACTGCAGAGCGAAACTGATGTTGCCGGCCGATGTATCGCTGAACGTCCAGAGCTGTTCGGCCTGAGCCACGCCAAACGCAGCGTCGTCGTGCAGCCACCACGTCCCCCAGCCGGTCAGCGGCTCGACGGTGTCGGTTGAGCTCGTCAACTCATCCGGCGCAAAGTCTCCATGCTCGGCAGCATCAATGCGAACCTCGTTGCCTTCCAGCACTACGGTTTGCGCCTGATCGAGCATCTCGGGCTCGCCATCCGGACCGCAAAACACGGCTCGGAGGAATAGCGGCGTGGGAGCGGCCGAGTCCTTAAGCATTTCGGCGGTGAGTTCCACCGGTTCGGATTCCACACTGCTGGACTGCCAGCCGCGTGAGAAGTTGGCGATCGGATCACCATCGACAAGGTCCGATTCGGCAACGAGCAGCTTCCAGGTCATCTCAATGGGCTGCGTCTGGCTTTCGAAGGCCAGGAGGACTTCGATCCAATAATAATCGGCCTCGTCGATTGTGGTTTTCTCCACGCATTGCAATGTGAGAGTTCCCGCGAACTCTGGGATGTCGACAGCATCGTTTCCCTCAGAGTGAAAGGTAACGAGAAGGACCGTTTCGTAGGTCGCGGACTCGCCGACTGCAGGGAGCCGTCGGAAGAAGCCGTCGGCGGATGTCGTCGTTGCAATCATCAGACTGCATGCGAAAGTGATCCATGTGATGCAGCGAGCCAGATTCATGATGGTTCTCGTCGATTGATAACAAGTGACAACTTCGAGTGGACTGCAGCTTGGCGTGAAACCCGCCAACTCGCAATCATCGCGGCGTTTCGCGATGCTGCACGCGGGCCGGCCTGAATGTTTGAAACCCCGGGAGTGAGCGATGAAACTCAAACGTATCGGAATCGAATGTCTGGTGATTTTAACGGTGCTCGCAGGATATCGCTGGATCGAGGCCCGTTCGCGCATGGCCGATGACCTTCCGACTCCGATGACGAATGGAATCGATGAGGCCGATGTCGTTGCCGATGATGACACCGTGGTCCTCGCGCTCGCCAACCCACCCAGCCAGCCCCTTAGCGACGATGGCAAGCTGCGGATCATCGTCTTCGGAGCGCATCCCGATGATGCCGAGTACAAGAATGGTGGGACTGCGGCCTTGTGGGCGGCTCAAGGACATCATGTCAAACTCGTGTCGGTGACGAACGGCGACATCGGTCACTGGAATATGGCCGGCGGCGCGCTCGCCCAGCGGCGCACTGCGGAGTCCGCAGCGGCAGCCGAGGTGCTCGGTTGCACGTCGCAGGTGCTCGACATTCACGACGGCGAACTGCTGCCGACGCTGGAGCATCGCCAGACAATCTGCAGGCTGATTCGCGAGTGGCGGGCCGACATCGTGATTGCCCATCGTCCATGGGACTACCATCCCGACCACCGCTACGTCGGCGTGCTCGTGCAGGATGCCGCTTTCATGGTGACGGTCCCGTACTTCTGTCCCGACACGCCCTACCTTGCGCAGAACCCCGTGTTTCTCTATTCGAATGACGGGTTTCTCAAGCCCTACCCTTTCACTCCCGACATCGTGGTCGCGGTGGATGGCGTGTTCGAGCAGAAAATGAACGCACTGCACGAACTGGAATCTCAGGCGTACGAAGGGGGCGCGAGCGGCAGCGAGGAATACGTGGCCGATGTGCCGCCCGCGAATCAGCCGGAACTCCGCAAAGCCTGGCTGGCCGAACGCTGGCAGCAGCGGCAGAGCCAGATTGCCACTCAGTATCGAGCCGACCTCGTCACTCTCTACGGCGAGGAGCGGGGCCAGGCGGTGCAGTATGCCGAGGCGTTTGAACTGTGCGAGTACGGCCGAAGGCCGAATGAAGCGGAGCTGCGGGAGTTATTCCCCTTCTTTGATTGAAACTGGACGGTGGTCTGTGGACGATGGGACTTGGTTCAACGAACAAGTTCCACCGACAACTGACCACCCACCAATGACCGACTGGTCACCCGATTCGTGGCGCGCGAAAACCGCCACTCAACAGGCGAAGTATCCGGATCAGAATTCGCTCGACGCGGTTCTCGATCAGTTGGGCAAGCTGCCGCCGCTGGTGACGAGTTGGGAAGTCGAGTCCCTCAAGTCGCAGCTTGCCCTCGCGGCCGAGGGGAAAATGTTCCTGCTGCAGGGGGGGGACTGTTCGGAAAGTTTTGAAGACTGTCAGTCGTCCAACATCGCGGCCAAGCTCAAGATTCTGCTGCAGATGAGCCTGGTGATGATCTTCGGCTGCCGCAAGCATGTGATCCGCGTGGGGCGATTTGCCGGCCAGTTCGCCAAGCCGCGTTCGTCGGATCTGGAAACTCGCGACGGCGTCGAGCTTCCCAGCTATCGTGGCGATCTGGTGAATCGCAGCGGGTTCACGCCGGAAGAACGCGTACCGAATCCGGAACTGCTGTTGCGCGGCTACGAACGGGCGGGTCTCACCCTCAATTTCATTCGCTCGCTGGTGGACGGCGGGTTCGCCGATCTGCATCACCCGGAGAACTGGGATTTGGGATTCATGCGGCACTCGCCACAGGAGGGCGCGTATCACGAAGTGATGAACTCGATGATCAAGGCGATCACACTGATGGAAACGCTCGCCAGCGTGCCGCTCGATGAACTGAGCCGCGTTGAGTTTTTCACGAGTCATGAGGGACTGCACCTCCCATATGAACAGGCGCAAACCCGCCAAGTCCCAAGAAGGGAAGGGTGGTACAACCTCAACACGCACTACCCGTGGATCGGCGACAGGACGCGAGATCTCAATGGTGCGCACATCGAATACTTTCGCGGTATCGTCAACCCGATCGGCGTGAAGGTCGGGCCATCGATGCCGCCCGACGATCTTGTGAGGCTGACCGAGGTGCTGAACCCCAACAACGAACCCGGACGGTTGACGCTGATCCATCGTTTCGGGGCTTCGAAGATCGCCAAGCACTTGCCGCCGCTGGTTGAAGCGATTCAGCGTGCCGGTCGTAAGGTGGTCTGGTGCTGCGACCCGATGCACGGCAACACGATCACGACGGCCGACGGCATCAAGACCCGCCGGTTCGACGCAATCCTCGAAGAGCTGGAACAGGCGTTCGCACTGCATGAGCAGTGCGGCTCGATCCTCGGCGGCGTGCATTTTGAACTGACTGGCGAGAACGTCACCGAATGTGTCGGCGGCGCGCGGGGCCTGACCGAAGAAGACCTCAAGACCGACTACCGCTCCCCCGTCGACCCCCGGCTCAACTACGAGCAGGCGATGGAAATGGCGCTGCTCATCGCGCACCGGATGGGCAAGAACGGGAAGTGATGCCTGGTCATTTTGCTGCACCTCATCACGAAGCAGGATATTTCACGTTGCATTGAATGGGTTCAAACGCACCGCGACCGTCACGCCGAAACAGAACGGCCGTCACCCATATCGCCACCGGCATGCCCAGCCACATGGGGATCATCACCGGCCACTGCGGAACTCGGCCCCATTCCATGATGACGTTGAGTGCGAGTACTGCGGGGATGGCGATTCCCACGATCGTCGCAATCAGCATGATCAGCATGCGTCCCTGCAGCCGTCGCATGCATAGGCCTGCGGCAAGAATAAAGACTCCGTAAATTGCGTGCGTGGCGGCCATCATTTGCAGTGTGTTCAGAGTTTGCTGCTCAAACAATGACCGGTTCGGTACGAACCGGAGCCATGTTGCAACACCGAGGGCCGTCATCAACGAGACCCCAGCGACGACAATGAGCGATTCGGCTGGTCCAGCAATAAGTGATTGGCGAGCAGTCTCCGATGTCGCGGATCGAGAATCCGACGCGATCTCGCTCGTCTCGGTGCGAAATCGATCGGCATACGTCCAGCGCACGATCGCCATTGCGACGAATGGCAGCGCCACTACGCCAAATCCAGTGGCGATTGTCAGCGCGGTGTCTCCAAGTGGCCAGCAGGCGATTACCGCCGTGACCCAAATCGCTGCATACGCCAGGATGGGCTTCCAACATCGACGCATGCGAGGATCTGGTGATTGAAGGCGTTGCATGAACTCGGCGAAACTTCGCTTTGAGTCGGGTGACTTTGCCAGCAAATACCACCACCCCCCCAGAGCTCCCGCAAGCCACACGCTGAACACGACGAACCACACATTCAGATAGTCGTACGGCAACTCCTTCTTGAAGTACCAATCAGCACTTGAAATGTATCCCCATTGAAGGGCAATCAACACCGCCGACCACAATGCCGCGGCGAACAGCGTGATTACCGTTAACCGGTCGAAGACCGTCCGGTCTGAAACCGTCTGAGGTATAACGATTGGCTGTCGGTCGGATGAAATCGCAGTCACATCGCTCTTCAACTCGCTGACGTGTTGATAACGCCGTGCCGGCTCGTTCTCCAACGACCGAAGCACCACTTCATCCAAGCGCACGTCCACCTGCACCTTTCGTGACGGCGGCTCGAACCGGCCGATCGGCAACTGGCCGGTGAGCATCTCGTAGAACACGACTCCCAGCGAATAGATGTCGGCCCGATGATCGACCGTACCGGCTCCGCGCATTTGTTCCGGGGCCATGTAGTGAAGAGTCCCCATCACCTGATGGGCGGCCGTGAGCGTCGCATTTTGCGGCGTCTTGGCCAGCAGCTTCGCAAGGCCAAAGTCAGCGATCTTCACGCGGCCCTGCTTATCCAGGAGGATGTTCTCCGGCTTGATGTCGCGGTGCACGATGCCTTCGTTGTGGGCGAACTGCAGCGCCTCGCAGATCTGCGGCACGATCGCCAGAGCCTCTTCCGGATTGATGGATTGCGTCTCAATGAGCTGCCGAAGGTTCGTCCCGTCGACATATTCCATCATGATGTAGAACTGGCCGTCAACCTGGCCGAAATCGAACACCGACACGATGTTCTGATGGCTCAGCTTCGCCAGTGCCCGAGCTTCGCGAGTGAAGCGCTCGGCAAAGGCGGGATCGGCCGCGACTTCCAGCGGCAGAATCTTGACGGCCACCAGGCGGTCGAGTCCGGGCTGTCGGGCCTTGTAGACCGCGCCCATGCCACCGCGGCCGATCAACTCGATGATTTCCAGATGCGGAAAGCGCTTCGCCAACTCTTCTGGCGCCGGCGGCTCAAAACCGGAAGCAATCGTCGTCGGGCGCACTTCGGAGGCCGAACCCTTGCTCGACTCACCGGCGAGCGCCACGTGCAGCAGACACTTGGGACACAGTCCGGCAGGGGCGTCCGACTCGATTTGGGTTCCACAGGCCGGGCAGGTTTTCAGTTCGTTCATCAGAAGTTCTCCAGGGGGTCAACTCCTTCTGACGGAAACCTCCGGAATGGTAACACGATTCTGGAAAGAATCTCACAACTCGAGGGCAGAAAACAGGTTTTGAATCTCATCATCGATCTCCTCGGGCGTGGCGACGGTGTGTGAGATCTCTTCTCGAAGCAGTTCCCGATAGCGCCTCCGCATGCGAGACACCGCCATCTTCGCCGCCGCCTCCGTCATGTCGAGCTGCGCGGCAACCTCTGCGTAGGTGGCTCCCGCGACATCGGCGATGATGAATCTGTGCAGGGCCTGATACTGTGCCGACTTGCCGACTCGATCGAATTCCTGGCGCAACCGATCCAGAATCTGATCGAGCAACGTGACGGCCCATTTCCGTTCGTAGACCTGTTCCGGAGTGCGAACCGATGCCGGCTCGCGATTCAAACGCGAGTTCGCGGACTCAAAGTCCAGTGGAATCGGCAGCCGTCCTCCTCCACGTTTCTGCGCCTTGGCCTTCTCCCATTCCTTGGACAGAAAGTGTTTGAATGCCGTCAGCAGAAAGGCGCGAAAGCGTCCACGCTGAGGATCCGCGACGCTCACACAATCCTTCTCCAGCAGCTCAACAAAAAACGCCTGCGTCATTTCCTCGGCTTCGTGGACGTGGTTGACCCGCCGGCGCACGTAGGCATACAGCGGATACCAGTAGGTTTCGCAGAGCGCTGCCAATGCGCGCTTCGACTCCGGCGTCGAGTCGCGTGCCGCCGAGACGACCAGACTCCATCGCGTCGTCGCAAACCGTGCCGGATCGGCATGCGGGGCGTTGTCTAACATGCGGGGAACTCTACCACACTGACGGAATTTGACGTCAATGACTCAAGGGTTCCGCAAACTGGCCCTGCGGAGTGGGCGTATCGTTCGCTACGATGCCCCGCGACTGCAAATCGCCGAAGCCGACGCGTGACATTCTCCGATCTCTGGCGCCTCAGTCGATCATCATCGACACCTGATCCACACCCCATGACCGACACTCGTCCTCCCCTAGTCCGCGACCGCGCGTTTATTGGCCTGGTGGCCACGCAGTTCCTGGGGGCGTTCAACGACAACGTCTTCAAGCAGATGGTCCTGCTGATCGGGCTGGACTACGCCGCATCGAAACGATTGAGCGACGACCCGTACCAGGCATTCTCGTCGGCCATGTTCGCCCTGGCCTTCATTCTGTTCAGCGGATTCGCGGGCTGGCTCTCTGACCGCTACTCCAAACGCACCACGATCGTCGTCTGCAAGGTCGCCGAAATCGTCGTCATGTCTCTCGGAGCGCTCGTCTTCTACTTTGTGCCGAATCTCGGTGAGTCGCAGATGACGTTGCTGATCGTCGTCCTGTTCCTGATGGGCACGCACAGCGCCTTCTTCGGGCCGTCGAAGTACGGCATCCTGCCCGAAATGTTTCGCGATCGCGACCTGCCGATCATCAATGGCATTGTGCAGATGACGACGTTTCTGGCGATCATTAGCGGAACGGTCGTGTGCGGCTTCCTGTTGGACGCGCTCAAGCGGGCGGGGATCGGCCTGTGGACCGTCAGCGCGACGTGCATCGTCATCGCCATAGTAGGAACGCTGACCTCGCTGTTACTCAGGCCGACACCGGCGGCGCAGCCGGGACTGGCATTTCATCCGGCGACGCTGGCCATGGACCGTCCGACATTCCGCCTCCTATGGGGAGACAAGAAGCTGCTGTATGTGATGGGAGCCTACGTCCTGTTCTGGTTCCTCGGCGGAGTGGCTCTTCTCGTCGCCAATGCGATGGGCAAGGAGCAGTTTGCGCTCGGGGACTTCTGGACGAGCATGCTCACCGCCAGCATAGCCCTGGGTATCGCGTTCGGCTGCGTGATCTCCGGAAGCGCATCGCGCACCAGAATCAACTTTCGACTCGTCCTGATTGGCGCCTGGGGCATGCTGATCTCGATGTCGTCAATCGCACTCGTTTCTCCCGTGCTTTCGCCTGCCCCAGAGATTCTTCAGTTTCGACGGGCGGACACGTTGCGAGTCGTGTCTCAGTTCGACTCTGCCGTCAATGAATATCGGGAACTGTTGGAAGCCGACGATCAGTTCGTGGAGGGGTGGGTGGGACTCGGGCTGTCGTATCGCGGCCTCGAACAGCAGGCCCGTGAAACGGAAAGTGATTTGGCGACGGCACATCAAGCCGAAGCCGAGGCGGCCTTCTCGCGGGCCAGTGCGCTTGCCGCTGAGGTGGTCATTCCTGAGGAACCGACGGACGACTTCGCTGCAGACATCGGCGCTGCGGAGCTGATTCCGATCAAGATCGTGCTGGCTTTGCTTCTCGCGATGTTGGGGCTGTCGGCGGGGTTGTTCGCGGTGCCGCTGCAGGTCTTCATGCAACACCGCCCGCCTCGGGAACTGAAGGGACGCATGATCGCGGCGATGAACCTCCTGACCTGGATTGGGATTCTCGCATCCTCGGGCACCTATGACCTCTGTGCCGCAAACTTCACGACGCAGAATATCACCTGGACGTTTCTCGTCTTGGCGGTGATGATTCTCCCCGTGTCGCTGTTCTATCGGCCGGAAGACGAGGAGCTAAAATTTGAGTAGCCGCAGGTGGCATCGTCGGAAGCGAAGGGCCGTCACTTGGAATGTCGTCTGCGCTGCGGCGCTGGTGGAAGC
>JANNSB010000706.1:0-1650 GCA_031402175.1 Planctomycetaceae bacterium | reverse complement strand
TCATGTAGCGGATGTTGCCGAAGATTGGTCGCTCTGGTCCCCAAGGGCGGTCATAACGGCCGAGTACCCAGAAGATGCCGGAGTAGGAGTTCGGGTTGCGACCGTCGAGAGCATATTTGTTGTTAAGTTCGATCATCACATCGAGCGCGTCGCGCGGTGTCGCGGTCCATTCGAGAATCTTCTTACCCCAGAGCATTCTCAGGTAGTTGTGGATGCGACCCTCGCGGACGAGTTGCGTTTGGGCGGCGTTCCAGAGCGGGTCGTGCGTCGCGGCGGTGGCGAATTCGTCCAGCGAATAGACGTATTGGCGCGAATCGCGTTCATGCTTGGCGAGCGTTGCCTGCGCCCAGTCAGGCAGTGATTGGTACTGGTCGTAGTCGTCACGGTGCGAAGTCATGTTGTAGCCCAGCTCGCGCCAGGTGATGAACTCGTCGAGCCATGACTCGGCACCGGGACTTGCACCCCACCAGCCTTCGCGCTTTCCGCCGGTTTTCTCGCCGAGGGACGCGGGCGACCAGTCTTCGCGGGTCATCAGTTCGTAGAACAGCTCATGTGCTGAGATGTGGCCGAAATGCAGATATGGCGACAACCCGCTGCGATTGTCGGCGTCGGGATCGTTGGCTCCGGCCGCATAGTGCGGGAGATGCTGGTCAAGAAATGACTTCAACCTTCGTCGAGCGATTGTTGATCCGCCGCGCGTTTCGACGATGCTGACTGAGTGATCGATCGGCAATGCTGCGAGTTCTTTCCTGTCACCGGCTAACAACTTTGCTGACACAGCAGGCCAGCGTTTCGTGATTTCTGGCGGCAGCGACTTGAGTGGCGGAAGACGCACGCCTTTCAAGGGGTTCGCTTTCGGGAATTCTTCCAAGTGCGCCGGCAACTGCTTCTGCAGGAAGGCTCGGAACGAGAAGGCCGTTGTGAAGACTCGATCGGTCGCACGCAGCGGCAGCAGACCGTTGGAATCGACGGACTCGAGTCGCACCGGCAATCGAGCCGCCGCAGCCGAAACCATGCGTGGCAGAAAAAATGATGGGAAGTCGTCGGTCACGACAACGCAGGCTCGGTGAACCAGCGCGGCGAGCAGTCCTTTGTCCGCATCGGGCAGCGGTTCAACATACGGAAAGTACAGTACGCCGGGATTCTTGAGTGCATCGATGCGAGCGGCGTTTTCGGCCATGCCGTCAATCACGAAGCGATGAATTCGATCGCTCGCCCACTGATACCCGATTCGCAACGGCTCGAAGATCACCAGCGGTTTTCGCAACTCAATGGCCAGCTCCACCGCGCGTTGCAGACTGAAATTCGACGACAGTCGCCGAAACGCGATCATCCAGTACAGGACGAACTCACCATCACCTCGGATAGGAGCGGAATTGCAGATTCGAATGCGAGAAGCTGGCACCATGGATTGAGAAGTCCTTTGCTCGGCAGTTCAGTCGTCAGAGATCGTGGTGAGTCATTTCGTCAGCCATCCATCCACGAACCTCATGACAACGCTGATCGTGCCGCACAGGACGCAGCCCCAAGTCATGGTGCCAGCTTCTCGCATTCGAATCTGCAATTCCGCTCCTATCCGAGGTGATGGTGAGTTCGTCCTGTACTGGATGATCGCGTTTCGGCGACTGTCGTCGAATTTCAGTCTGCAAC
>JANNSB010000705.1:0-24255 GCA_031402175.1 Planctomycetaceae bacterium | reverse complement strand
GCCTGCTTGACGACCTTGGCGAGCGCATCGAACAACTTGCGGTAACCCGGGCGATCCATGCCGCGCACCGCTTCGAGCCGTGCGTGCGTGGTCGGTTGTCTGCGAGCGATCTCCGATAGCAGGTCGTCTCGAATCACCCAGCGGATGGGTCGGTCCTGTCGGTCGGCTTCTTCCTCGCGCCAGGCGTACAGGTCTCTGAGCAGTCCGAGTTCGCGGCGCGTCATCCGGCTGATGCCGTTGAGCCTGCGCCAGGGTTCCCCCTCGTCTTCAGACAGAACGATTTGTGTGCGACGTTCGAGTTCCTGATCGACCCAATGCCGTCTCCCCAGTTTGTCCAGCCGTTGGCATTGCTTTTTCCAGACGGTGATCAGGTGCTCGACATCCTCGGCGGCGTAGCTGAGCTGATCCTTCGAGAGCGGACGCGTGCGCCAGTCGGTGCGGGTCTCTTTTCCCTCCGGCTGAAGTCCAAGCACGCGCTGCACGAGCGTTCCATAGCCCAAGGGGTAACCGCGGCTGAGCAGTCCCTCGACGATCTGGACATCGATGATGTTGCAGGGCCGGACCTTGCCTTCGCGCTGCGCGAATCGCAGTTCCTCACGCCCCCCGTGCACCACAACGGTGATGTCGGGGTTGGCCATCAGGGCCCACCACTCCGACAGGTCGGTGACGGCGAAGGGGTCGACGAGATAGGCTTCGCCATCGACCGCGAACTGCAGGAGGCAAAGCTTCGGACGATAATACGATTCCGAAACAAATTCGGTATCGAAGGCGGTGATTCCCGCGCGCCGAATGCGTTCACAGAGCTGCGTGAACTGCTCTCGGTCGGCGATCCATTCCGCCATTGGGATTCTCCCGTGCAGTCGTGAACGTGAACCTGCGGGCGAGGCCGGAAGCAACCTGAGAGGCAGGCATTCGCGAGCGAGTGTCAGAGCTGCTCAAGCGTCGCCATTACGCGGACGCCCGGTCCATAAGTAATGACTGGGCGTCACAATTACTTGTTGTACATCTGGTTCGCTCGCGCGCGTCGTTCGGCCCGACGACGTTCCCGGCGGCCGACTTCACTCGGCTTCTCGTAGAACTCGCGGCGCCGCATTTCCTTCTTCACGCCGCTGTGTTCGACCAACTTGCGAAATCGCCGGACTGCCTCTTGTACTGATTCATTCTCACGCAAACGCAGACGTACCACGCACAACTCCCCAATTTGGTATCGACTTTGTGATTCGACCTTACGTGTATTTGGCTTCGGCCCAGCCCCATGTTGAATTGACTGATTCCCAAACGAAAATCAGGAACCGATGGGGTCCGCAGGCGAAATGTAGGCGTAATGGCGGCACACTGCAAGACATCGATCAATTCACCGGACAGGCCGGCCGAGACAATACCGCCGTTTTCGAGCGAACGAATGAGGGCAATCCGTGCTTTTCAACACACAATTTGAATGTGACAATGGTGGGGTGTCGTTGAGATGCCGATCCAGGGGCAACTTCCATGACGATCGACGAATTCCTCGCGCAGCGATCGGAAATGCCCGATTTCGGGCAATGGACTGAACTCGTCCACGGCATGCCGCTGTCGTTGGAGCCTCCCGACTTCACGCATGGCGCGATCGTTATGAACTTCTCCAAGGCATTGGGAGGATTCCTCCATCTCAACCCATGTGGTTACGCGGTGTTCGACCTGGGGGTTGTGGTTGCCCGCGACCCCGATACCGTTCGCTTTCCCGCAGTCAGTTTCTATCAACACGGACGGATGTTCGCGCAAGCCGACCAGGACGTGACACACACGCCACCCTGCTGGGTCGTGGACGTGGTTTCCTCTCCCGACCGTCGGCAAGGCCTGACGACCCGCATCGAGCAGTACTTCGCCAGCGGTGTCCAGTTGATCTGGATTCTCGAGACCCGACAACAGGAACTGCTCATCTGGCAACCCGGCTGCCGGGCGGAAACGCTTCGCCCCGGCGATTCTGTCGCCGCCGCACCGATCCTGAAGGACTTTCAGATTGCGGTGGCGGATCTATTCCGCGAGCCGGCGTGGTGAACTGGTACGGGCAGTTCTCGTGGTGTCTGTGAAGTCGCAGATCAACCGATCCCCGGCACTCTCGGCAACGCGGATTCGACGATAGATTACTCCTCGGTGCCTTCCTTCTCGTTTTCCTTGCGGATGAGTTCTGGTTGGATCGCTTCAGTCCCACCCGGCACTGTCGGCGCCTCGGCCTCAATCGTGGCCGTGCCAATGTGTACCACGACAGTCTCAGGATGATTGAGAATTGTGAGACCGGGAGGCAGGTCGACCAGTTCCGAAACGTGAATGGAGCCATTGAGATCCAAGTGGCCGATCTTGACGTCAATGAATTCGGGCAGGTCGCTGGCGACGCACTCGACTTCGAGTTCGCGAAGCGGTTGTTCGATAATTCCCCCGGCCACGACCCCGGGAGGCGTCCCCTTGAGGTGAATGGGAACCTTGACCGTCATGCGTTCGGTGGCGTCGATGCGAACGAAATCGACATGGAGCAGGTTCATTCCCAGGCCATCGTACTGCACGCTCTTCACCAGAGCCTGCTCGCTGCCGCCGTTGACCTCCAGCATGACGATGCGGTGTCCGAGCGTCACCGGCTTCAGGGCATCAATCGAAGCGGTGAGCATCACAGCATCCTGTTTGTGACCATAAACATTGCATGGAATCTGGCCTTGCGTCCTGAGCCGACGACATTGCGTCGTGCCTTTTTCTGTTCGCGCCTTGAGCGGAATACGATCGACGGTCGCCATGGGAATTGCCCTTAGGAGGGAATACGCGAAAGGTGTTCGCGAAAGCTTTACTGGTCAATAACTGAGCGGCGAATGCTATCGGCTGGCGGTTCTTGAAACAACACTCTCTGAGGGATGAAGAACTTCCAAAACCGAAGAAGTCTGTGGAACACTTGAGGATTTGGCAGCGAGCACATAAACTCCCGGCTTCCTTCCGGCTGCCGAGCAGCGCAAAGATTCCATTAAATCGTTGTACAGGAAGGGTTTGCGATTGAATTGCCTCTAGGAGTTTGCGATGAAAGTCCGTTCGAGCATCAAACGGATTTGCGAAAGTTGTAAGATTGTGCGGCGGCGCGGCAAGATTTTTGTGATTTGCGCGACGAATCCCAAGCACAAACAGCGACAAGGTTAGTAGACCGGAGAGAATATGCCTCGCGTATTGGGTGTGGACATCCCCAACGACAAACCAACATTCGTCTCACTTCAGTATCTGCAGGGAGTGGGTGAGCAACGCGCCCTGGAAGTTTGCCGGCGCCTGGGTCTCAACAGGCAGCGCAAAGCCCGCGAGTTGAGCGACGACGATATTCAGCGGCTCAACAGCATGCTGGATAATGAGTACGTGGTCGAGGGCCAGTTGCGCCGCCAGACACAGGAGCATCTTTCCCGCCTGAGGAATATTCACTGCTATCGCGGCGTGCGGCACCGCAAGAACCTGCCGGTGCGCGGGCAGCGGACCCGGACCAACGCCCGAACTCGTAAAGGTATCAAGAAGACAGTTGCCGGTAAGAAGGGCGTCAAAGACGCGCGTTGATCCGGCAGCCGCTTGAGGCTTCCGAATTCCCGAAACTGGACGGAGAAGATTAGTGTCGAAAGTGCAGAAGACCGGTACGACGGCGGCATCTCGCAAAAAGATCCGCCGCAACGTGACCAAGGCGATCGCCCATATTCAGGCGACGTTCAACAACACGATCATTACGATCACCGATGTCAATGGCGACGTGCTCTGCTGGGCGACGGCCGGGACTTCGGGGTTCAAGGGTTCGCGAAAAAGCACTCCCTTCGCCGCACAGAGAGCTGCGGAAACATGTGCCGAGCGAGCGAAGAAATGCGGGGTGAAGGAAATGGAAGTCCGCGTCAAGGGCCCTGGTTCGGGGCGCGAAAGCGCTATCACTGGTTTGCAGATTTCCGGAGTCAGCATCAAGAGTATTGAAGACGTAACGCCGCTGCCGCACAACGGCTGTCGGCCTCCGAAGCGTCGGCGAGTGTGATGGTTCGCCAGTGGCGAGCATGGCGTGACATATCCAATTTCGTGGGGCGAATTTGTTTCTGAGCTGGAAGGGTTCTCGGGGGAACGTTCCAGATTGCCGAACAGGCGAATTTGCCACCGGTGGCGAAAGATGCACTTTGCCGGGATGCACCTCGGCATTTCCAATATCCATTTGAGGGGGATCAACGTCCATGATGCGAATTCGCTGGCGGAATCTGGAGCTGCCGAGCCGAGTCATTCCGGTTGCAGATCGCGCCGATCACAATCACGGTACTTTCATTGCCGAACCATTTGAGCGCGGTTTCGGCCACACGATTGCCAACAGTCTGCGTCGCATCCTCCTGTCGAGCCTCGAGGGGAGCGCTGTGACGCGCGCCAAGATCGCGGGCGTCCAGCATGAATTCTCCACCATTCCCGGAGTGGTCGAGGACGTGACGGACATTTGCCTCAACCTCAAGAGCCTCGTGGTCAAGAACCACAGCAGCACGACGAAGACCATGCGGATCGAACGCTCGACCCGTGGCGTCGTCACGGGCGGCGATGTGATCACGGATGACCAGTGCGAAGTGATCAACAGGGATATGATCATCGCCACGATGACCGATGACGTGCCGCTCAGCATCGAACTGACCGTCGAAAACGGGCGGGGTTACGTTCCCGCGAGCGAACAATACGACAAGATGGTCGAAACGGGGGCGATCCCGCTGGATGCCGCGTTTTCCCCTGTGACCCGCGTGCGCTACAAAGTCGAGGACACCCGCGTCGGCCAGAGAACCAATTACGATAAACTGATCCTGGAAATCTGGACGAACGGCACGGTCACGCCGGAGATGTCTCTGGTCGAGGCGGCCAAGATCCTCCGCAAGCACCTGAATCCATTCATCAACTACCGCGAGCCAGGCCCCGAATTACCTCCCGAGGCCGGCCTCAAGGGCATGCTCGAGGCAACTGGATACTCTCCCATCGACCTGGAACTCGAAGACAAGCTCAACCGCAGCTTGGCGGAACTCAACCTGTCGGTGCGGGCGACGAATTGCCTGGAAGCCGAAGGGATCGATTCCGTGCGGGATCTGGTCACCCGAGCCGAAGACGACCTGCTGCAGGTCCGCAACTTTGGCGAGACCACCTTGCTGGAAGTGAAGGAGCGACTGGCGAGCATCGGGCTGCGACTGGGCATGCGAATTCCCAAGCAATCACGGATGAGCTGATCGGCCACTACCCACTACCTACTATCCATTGCTTCCATGAGACATCGACTTAAAGGACGACATCTAGGACGGACCGACTCGCACCGTCGGGCGATGTTTCGCAACATGGCCATCAGCTTGATCCGTACCGTCGAAACCGCGGGGGGTGAAGGTGAGGCCAAGACTGCGGGTCGCGTCGTCACGACGCTGGCCAAGGCGAAGCAGCTCCGGCCGTTCGTCGAGAAGCTGATCACCTTCGCCAAGCGATCGCTGGAGCATCAGGAACGAGCCAGGGAGTATGCCTCGACCGCCGAACGCGGCTCCGACACCTGGAAGTCGTGGCGGGAATCGGCACAGTGGCAGAAGTGGAACGCAACGATCGCGCCGGCCCTCGCCCTGCGACGCCGTGTGTTTTCGATAATTCGGGACGACGAGGCCGTGAGAATCCTGTTCGACGTGCTCGCGCCTCGCTTCGAAGACCGCAAGGGGGGCTACACCCGCATCGTGCGACTGGCCATTCCTCGACTCGGGGATTCCGGTGAGCGCGCCTTGATCGAATTCGTCGGTGAACGGGATCGCGTCACCACGAAACGCACGGCTCCGGTCGTCGTCGATGATGAGCTCGCGACATCTGCCGCCAAGACATAGACTTGCCAAACGAAACGTGAACTGAATCGCGGACGCTTCCGCGGTCAGTTCGCTTCGACCGGCTGATACTGTTCGATCGCCGCCGCGCCGCCGCTTTCCAGCAGTTCGCGTCCGCCTTCATTGAAGAAGTCGGAGAGTTGTACGATCGCCGGTCCCATCAGGAACAGGAATACCGCGGGCATCAGGCACAGCACGGTGGGGAACAGCAGCTTGAACGCCGCACTGTTCGCCTTCTGGTCGGCTCGTTGCCGCAATGATTCTCGCATGTTGTCGGAGTAGTCGACCAGCGCTCGCGAAATGCTGGTTCCGAGTCGTTCGGTCTGAATGAGCAGGGCGGTAAAGGAGTGCACCTGCGGCTCGTCGACCCGCTCGCTGAAGTTCGTCAACGCCTGCTCCAGCGTGCTGACGCGAGCCTGTTCGGCCACGATCTTCAGTTCCTGCGCGAGAGCCGGATAGACCTCGTCCAGTTCCTTGCCGACGCGGGCGAGGGAGGGCGTGATCGTCATCCCCTGACTGACGCACATGTTGAGCAGGTCGAGCATGTCGGGCATGCCCGCTTCGATCTCTCGCAGCCGCTTGGCCGCCTGGCTGCGCACCAGTATCACGGGGATTGACCAGCCCATCATCGGGCCGACGACGAGACCGGCGATCATCAGCGGTTCCAGCACCGCGGGAACCACGAGCAGCAGCACTCCAAAGAACACGATCGGCAGCACCAGTCCCAGATAGCGCGATGCAGCCAGGTTCTGATAGGCGTGCGGCGTGAAGTAGCCGGCATTGATCAAATCCCGCTTGGTCTTGGTCCGGCGTTCCTCAGTCTCGGGCAACAGACTCGCCAGCAGCGGTGTGATCGCGCCGTAGGAATAGTCGCGAGTGTCGGAGAACGGCAGGTCTTCGGGATCCAGTTTCGTCAGCCGGGGCGGACTCGTTGTCTCTGCAACAGCAGTCCCCGACGAATGCAAGAACTCCGGTCGCGGCGGATTGTAGTCGTAGGTTGCGGGCGCAGGTTCGTCGACCGGCTGCTCTGGCAACACCGGAGCGGCCGGCTGTTTCACGACTCGTCGGGAGTGTCCGATCCGACGCGAGCCTGTCTTCCGCCAGTTCCATAGCCGGCGCAACAGCATGAATGAAAGCGAGACCACCAGAGCGATGATGATCCAGGCCAGGACTTGTTGTGCGAATGGAGTCATGTGGCGTGTTCCGACAACTGTGGAAAGCAGTTGAGAGTCGTAGATGGGATCAGTGTCATTAATTCAATGTCATGTCTTCGTACTGGACCGCAAGATGCGCATCACCCAGAGAATTCCGACGAACATCAACGCGATTGCCAGGACCAGCGATCGGCTGCCCCATGGCGAGTCGAGCAGGTTGGGCAGGTACGCGGGATCGCGGAACACGAAGAACGCCAGGATTGCCGGCGGCAGCACGATCATCAGCAGTGCAGTGGCTCGACTGGCCGCGGTCTGAGCCTGCAGCCGTCCCTGGAATTCCTGTCGGTCTCGAATCGTGCGGGACAGTCTTTCCAATACCTGAATCAAGTCGCCGCCCGTTTGCCGATGCACGGCCAATGCGGTGGTCAAGACCTTCACGCCGACGAGTCCTGTTCGCAGGGGAAGCTCGGCCAGCGCCGACTGAACCGGCAGTCCCAGTTCGATTCGCCGAGTGCACAACTTGAGTTCTGCTCCCAACGGAGCCGGCGTGTCGTTCGCGACCATTTGCAGGCACTGCTCCAGGCTGCGTCCCGCGCGAGCCGCGCGCGACAGCTCGTCGATCATGCCGGGCAGTTGTCGATTGAGTTCTCGCTGACGTCGTGACCGCATCAGGATCGCAATCAGTACGGGGATCGTCGAACCGATGATGAAGGCGAGCGCTGCCGTCAGCGGATTCTCCTGCAGGACGAATACGCCGCCTCCCAGCGCGACACTCAGCAACAGGCACAAGGCGAGCACAGCCGACGGCGAAGCCCGCCAACCCGACTGGATCATCAGCCGGTCGAACCAGCCGTTGATGTCGTTGCTCACGCCCGCGTCGCCGGACTTGAACGTCTCCTGATCTCTCAGGATTCCGGCGAAATCAGGTCTTGAGTTGATGACTTGTACTGACATGAGAATCGCTTTGGCTCGTATTCAAACGGATATCGCTGAGTGGGACTGTTGCAACCGGTGACTCGTCACGCAGGCGAGTATTCTCCACCCGCATGAAGTTCACGGGCAGTGAACAGTTTGGTATTGAGTTCCTGTCCGCGAGTGGCCATTCGCCGCAGGCATTGAGGTTCATAGCCGGTGGCAAAGAAGGCTCCCTGCACTTTCCCGGCGGCGTCGATGCCCGCCATGCGGAAGACGAAGATGTCTTCGATGTCGAATTCACCGTTGGTAACGCTCGTAAGCTCGGAGATGCGCACGATCTTGCGTTCGCCGTTGGCCAGACGGGCCACATGGACGAAGATCTGAATGGCCGACGCGATGTACTGCCGGGCGATGCGGGTCGGCAGGTCGGCCCCGGAGAGGGCGACCATCAGTTCCAGGCGATGCAAAGCGTCGCGGGTGTCGTTGGCGTGTACGGTGCTCATCGAGCCGTCGTGGCCGGTGTTCATGGCCTGCAGCATGTCGAGCACTTCGCCGCCGCGGGCTTCGCCGACGATGATGCGGTCGGGCCGCATACGCAGCGAGTTTCGCAGCAGATCACGCTGAGAGATCAGCCCCTTGCCTTCGACGTTCGAGGTTCGCGTCTCGAGTCCCACGACATCGGCCTGCTGCAACTGCAGTTCGGCTGTCTCTTCAATCGTGACCACTCGCTCGGAAACGGGAATGAAGCGACCCAGGTTGTTGAGGACCGTCGTTTTTCCGGCACCAGTACCGCCGGACAAGAGCAGATTCATGCGGGATCGCACGCAGCAGATCAGGAAGTCGGCCATTTCCGGCGCGAGCGTGCCGAGCCGGACCATGTCTTCGAATTTCAGCACCTTCGACCGGAAGCGGCGAATCGAAAGGGTCGGTCCTCTCAATGCGAGCGGCGGAATCACCGCGTGCAAACGCGAGCCGTCGGGCAGCTTGGCGTCAACCATCGGCGACACTTCATCAATACGACGACCGGCGCGACCGACCAACCGCTGAATGAAGTGCAGCAGGTGGGCGTCGTCGGCAAAGCGAATGTTGGTTCGCTCCAGCATACCATTGCGCTCGATGAACACGGTGTCGTGACCGTTGACCAGCACGTCGCTGATCTCGTCGTTCTGCATCAGGGCTTCGATCGGGCCGAAGCCGTAGACTTCGTCCATCAGCTCCTGCACCATCATTTCGCGCTCAGCCGGCGTGAGGGAGAGGTGCGACTGATGGCACACATGCACCGACAGTGCGTGCAGTTGTCGGCGGAATTCGTCTTCGCCCAGCTCGCCGGCCTTGGACATATCAATGGCATCGACGATCTGCCGATGCAACTGCGTCTTCAGCATCTGGAACTGCTGGCGATCTTGAACGTCATGAGTCGCGAGGACCATCTTGACTCCACTTCGGTTGGAAAGTTGTGAGGGGCCAAGGTCGGCCGCCTCTGGTAGGTTCATGCTCTTGGTGAGCGTATGTGATGAAGTCTCAGCGGGTGAGGAACAGGCGGTAAATGTAAGGATTCGTGAGGCCGTCGCTGATCAGGGGGTCGCCTGTCGATGAGTTTCCGAGAGGGATGACATCGCCCGTGATCGCGGTGCGAGTGGCGACCACACCCGGTTGCAATACGCATGCCAGCGTGCCGTCCGACAGTTCGCGAACATCCATCAATCGGGCGGCGACAAGTCGCGTCACATTCAGCCGGCCCAGCCCCTGCACTCCAGGGACGTACGTGTTGTACAGGACGCAGATGCGGCACTCTCCGACCATTTCGGAAAGCGCGGCGGCTGGCGCACCGGCCATGACGGCATCGCAATCAAGGATAATCGGGCCGCTCGTCAGCGAGAACTCGCCGCCGAACGAAACCAGGTGATCGCTGGACCAGCCCAGACGGATTTGTTCGGCGATTGGCTCCGGATAGAGGCCGGAGCCGACATCGATGAGATGCACGTTCGCCAGCAACTGATCTTCGGTATCGGGGTCGACGGGGGCGGCATGCACGATGATCTCGGGCAGGCCGTCGGAACCCGGCACGACCTGCCGCGTCGCCCGGTCGTAGCTGAAATTGTCACCGCCGAGTCGCATTTCGACCTGCTGTCGCCAGGTATCGACACGGCCCGTCGTCTGATCGTTTTCGAGAATCGCCAATGGCCAGGCAGGCACGTTGGCGCCCTGCATCGGTCGAACTCCAGTCACGGCATTGCTGATCGCCGCTGTGGCTGATTCGGCCAGTTCGTTGCGATTGACTCCATCGATCGCGTCGGAAGCGGATGCCATCGGGTTCATTCCCCGAGGGCGTCGTGCCGTCACGACGACATGCGTCGGATGCTCGTTGGTTTCAATCAAAACCAGATCGCCGCTCTGTTCATCGAACACGTACTGGCCGACGAGCACATCTCCGCCGGCATCGGTGTTCAAGTCGACGGGCGCACCATTCGCGAGATTGCCGTGAGCGATGTCGGCGGCTGCCTGGCGAGCACGGGCGATGCGGTCGGCCGATGTGTCTATTGAAGACAGCAGGTCGTCGCTGGCGAGTTCGCCGGCTGCGGCGAGTGCTGCGGCTTCTGCCACTGTCCGCAATTCCTGCTGTGCGTTGTCGACCCACAGCTTGTCGAGAACCAGCAAGACCGCCATTCCAATCACCAGCAACGCCATGGCAATCGCCGGCATCATCAAGCCGGAACGATGGCCGCGAGGACGCCGCGATTCTCGCTGCGTCGGTTGGATCGGCGGATGGAAGTTCCAGCGTCGCATGTCAGGGCAGTACTATTCAGTTCACGGGATCGTGTGTGAACAGGTTTCAACAAGTTGTCGTTCTAGTTGCCTTCCGTCTGTCCACCGCCGCCCGGCTGATTGCCGAACTGTTGGGCACCCTGCTGACCGCCTGGCTGTCCACCCTGCATTCCGGCGGGGCCTGAGACTCCGGCAGCACTGCCGGGGACATTGAAGGCCGGTGGTTCGATGTCGCCCTGAGCCGACATGCCATAGTAGTTGGCGTTACCGCCGCCGCTCCAACCGGCACGGTCCCACAACGTGTTCTGCGCCGGGCCGTAGTTTCCGGTGTCGTTCAAGTCGGCATCGGGATCCTGCACCATGTCGAGAGGTTTGCCGTCACGGAAGGCCATCACGCGGCGACCGTTGCCGGTGAAAATCTCGGTGAGCTGCGGAGGCGTGGGTGGCGTCGGAGGTTCGAGACCCAGGATTTCATCCAGAGTGGCGCGATCCTCGTTCGTGAGATCGACTCCACCACCCCCGAAACCGGTGGGGTTGTAGGTGAGGGTGATGGCACCCTTTGTTTGGGCCTCGATCAGGATATTGGCCTGAGCATTCGACAGTTCCAGAGTGACCGAGTTCGAACCCCGTCCCACAGCCGACGCCCCCGTCACGGAGCGGTTGATGGCGAGCACCTTGACTCCCTTGAAGAGCGTCATCGTCAAGCCCGTCGGATATCGGCGGTCCGGAACACTGCTCGGGGAGAAGTGCACGTCCACGAACTCGTTGGGTCGCACGAGGCCGTCCACAGTGTCCGAAGCGCTGCCGAGCGAAATCGTCAAGGCCTGCATTCCCGGAGCGATCTCCATTGGTGGATATTCATTGGGCAGATACAGGTCGAGCGTGCTGATCGGCTGAGCGGCCCCAATCGGGTTCTTGACGATGCGTCCCACCAGGGCGGTCGAGTTGCGAACGGTTTCGCGACTCATGTCCTCGCGGCGCGCCGGGCCCAGGCCCAGGTGCGCCTCGGTGATCATGGTGCCGGGAGGCAGATCGGCCAAGGCCATCGGAACATTGATGCGTTCCTCCGGCGGCGCCTCTTCCTGAGCGAACATGCGTTTGGCGACATAGCCCAGAACAAGCAGACCAACGACCCCCAACATCAGGATCGTCAAGAAGGCGGGTGTCAGACGTTTCACGGTGGATTCTCCAGTGTGTTTCGACCAGAGGGTTGGTCGAACGGTCGTGTGAGACGAAACAGGTTCCCGTTTACTCCTTCAGCATCCGGGCAGAACAAACAATGGACTCTTCTTGCAGTGAGAAACCGATCGGCCACAACAGGTCGGGTGCCGCCGATGACATGGGCACTCGCACAGTCACGATGACTTCTTCTCCCGCGTGATCGGGAATCGACGCGGAGACTTCCGCGTCTGCCCGCAGCCGGGGACTCAATTGGGCGAACACTTCTTCTTGAACTTCGATCAGGCTGCTGCCTGTGTAGGTTGCAATCCGCGCGCCGGCACGGCAGGCCTCGATGACCTCGCCCCGGGCAAAGAACAACAGACAGAACTCCAGCAGCCCCAGCAGCAGGATCGCCAGCAGCGGGAGCGTCAGCAGCAGTTCCATGCTCAACACTCCGGAACGCTTCCGTCGTGCTGGGGTGACTGCCTGGGATGTCTGTTGGATATTCATTTCAATCGTGAGTGAATCAAATCTGATGGACGGCGGTGGCGGCGGTGGTCTCTTGTCGCTCGACGTCTCGATTCAGTTTGAAGAACTGCCAGGTCACCACGAGCCAGGTGGCGAGTGCGACCGGCAGTGCATAGGTCATAATGCGACGTTCTTGTTTCTGTTCCACGGTCTCCGCTCCGATCCGTCGGGGCTTCCTGGCCTCCTGCCGAGTCTGTTTCTTGGTGCCGAGGTACTTCTGCTGCGAACCGTTCAATCCCCGGGTCGCGACGCTGTACACCACAACACAAAGTGTTCCCAACAAGATGAGTACGGTGCTGACGATGAGGACCATGAGCGTCATGCGATATCCCAGCCAGACGCTGAGGGCTCCCATGAGTTTCACGTCACCTCCTCCGCCGCCTCCGATGAACCACAACGCAAACAGCACTCCAAAGCCGACGAGAAAGCCGAGCGCTCCGTCAGCCAGCCCCGACCATTGATGAAACACCGCCTGGTAGGCCCAGCCGGCGAAGAACATCGGGATCGTCAGCTTGTTCGGAATGCGTCGATAGCGCGTGTCCCACACAACGGCTGTAGCCGTAAATGCAGCGAGCACAACGACAAGCACGATTTGGGCAGTGGTGAGAGGCATGGTGAATTGCCGTGTTTGCGAACGGAACCCGACATGATGAAACTCTACGACATGTTTCCCGAAAGAGCCGTCCATGTTGCCGAATTGTCACGTTCTTCCTGATCAGCATTGTCAATCGTGACAGCCCGTGGCGAACGAGCCTCGCCGCGTGAATCGTCAGAATCGACAATGTCGCGCCGTTGTCCTCCTCACGATCGTTGCGACTATTGCGCGCGGCACGATCGAACCCATCGGCCGGAGTTTGTTCAGCGTTCTGAACGCCGGAGTGCTCAGAACTCAAAACGATGTCAAGCAGCATCATCACTTGTGAGATGTGATGCGGTTTGGCAACGTAAAGGAGCCAGCATCCGGGATGCTTCCCTCTGACCTACCGCCTCCGCCCGTCCGATGGCTAAGCTGCACTTTCCTATTCCGTACGCACGAGCTGTTCGAGGAACGCGATGGGCCAGTCGACCGTTGTCCAGTTGTTGACCGACGCCCGCAAGGGTGACGCTCAGGCGCGCGAGGCGCTCTTCGAGCGCTGCCGCAACTATGTGTCGCTGGTCGCCCGGAACAACGTCGAGAGCTGGCTCCGCTCAAAAGTTGATTCCTCCGACATCGTGCAGCAGACCATGCTCGAGGCGCACCGCAGCTTTACCGACTTTCAAGGTGGTACCGAGGCCGAATGGCTGGCCTGGCTCCGCCGGATCCTCGTCCACAACTCGCAGGATGCCATCCGACGTTACCGCACCGACAAGCGGCAGGCCCATCAGGAAGTCGCCCTCGATGCAGGCTTTCGCGGTCTGTCGGCGTCTTTTCATGTCGAACCGACGGCCGACATCGAGACGCCGAGCAAGATCATGTGCCAGAAGGAGGCTGAGATCGAACTGGCCGACGCCATCAGCCAGCTCCCGGAGGACTATCAGGACGTCATCATCCTCCGCAACCTGCAGCGCTTGCCGTTCGATGAAGTCGCCGAGCGCATGGGACGCTCGCGGCCTGCCGTGCAGATGCTCTGGCTGCGGGCCTTGAGGAAGCTGGAACAGATTCTCTCGTTGCCTGATGGTGAGGCCTAGTCGTGGCCGCACTGCTGAAGTCTGATGAAATCGCGGTCGCGGCCGATCTGCTGCGTCGTGGACACCTGGTCGCCTTTCCCACCGAAACGGTTTACGGCCTCGGCGCCGATGCCCTCAATCCCGGCGCGGTGGCTCGAGTCTTCGAAGCGAAAGGACGGCCGAGCTTCGACCCGCTGATTGTCCACATCAGTGATTGGGACATGCTGGCCGACCTCGTCACCGCGATCACTCCCTTGGAGCGCCGGCTCATGCAGCGGTGCTGGCCGGGACCGCTCACGATCGTCATGCCGAAATCCAGCACCGTGCCGGATCTCGTGACTGCAGGACTGCCGCGAGTCGGCGTTCGCTGGCCGGACCATGCGATTGCGCAGCGGCTCATCACGCTGGCCGGTCGCCCCGTCGCCGCCCCGAGTGCCAATCGCTTCGGCGGCATCAGCCCCACGACTGCGGAGCATGTGCTGGAACAACTCGGCGACCGGATCGACGCCGTCATCGACGGCGGACCTTGCCGCGTCGGGTTGGAATCGACGGTGGTTGAGGTCCGCGGCGACACAATCGTGGTGCTGCGATTGGGGGGCGTTACCGTGGAAACACTTTCACGCATTGCCGAGGTCGAGATCGACGTCGCCCACGTCGACAAGCTGGCCCAGTCCGCCCCTGGACGGCTGTCGAGGCACTATGCACCTGCAACTCATTTGACGATCACCAAAGACTGGGAACAAGTACCGGCTGGCGCCGATGTGGGTGTGCTGAGTTTTAGGCATGTCCCGAACTCCGAGCGTTTTGGCCAAGTCGAGATCCTCTCATCGTCTGGTTCTCTCGTGGAAGCAGCCACGAACTTCTTTGCCGCGCTGAGTCGCCTCGATGCCGCCGGCCTCCGGCTGATCGTGGCGGAGCGGTTCCCGGATGAAGGTCTGGGGCGTGCGCTGAACGATCGGCTGGAACGTGCGAGCCGGCGGTGAGACAACGAGCGGCGGGGTTAAACCCCGCCGCTCATGCCTGACGCGATATGTCGGGCTTGTCTGACCCCTGACTCACCAGCGCCAGTTGAACGTCACCTGCGTCTCGAAGTCGAACAGTTTCGGTTCGCTGACGTTGGGGCCGATGGCCAGACCCAGCGTGGCGCGGTCATCCAGAACGAAGTTTACGCCGCTGATCAGCACCACCGAATCGACGAAGTCGTCGCGGTAGCTGAGCGGGTTGTTGACGTGGACCTCGAACGTCGGCGCCAGGGCCGTGACGAAGCCATCCCCCAGGTCGATCCAGTGGCCCACGCCGATGCTGTTGAACAGAATGGTCACGTCGCGATCATCGGTCGGCACATTGATCGACGTGAACCCGTGCACGTAGGTGTTGTCCCAGACCTTGCCGTAGCCCACGAATGGCTGCACGACGGTGGCATGCACGCTCTCGCCGGTGACGTCGTCGAACAGATCGGGGTTGGGGCCGGTCGGCACGCTCAGCACCAGGCCGGTGGACAGGACGGCGTCGGGCCGATGCAGCAGAGCGTACTTGCCGAGCAGCACCAGGTCGCCGGGGGCCGAGTTATCGATGCCGGGCGGAAACGGAAGTACAGCGCCCGGCTCGAAGTTGACCTGAAAGAACGGCAGCCGCGCCCCCAGCGAGGCCCGGCCGTCGAGGAACGTCTGCTCGATGCCGATCGTCTGGCGGTGAATGTTGTCCCAGAACGAGTGGACGTCGTGGTAATAGTTCCAGTTGAAGTAGACGCGGTCGGCGGGCCAGGGGCTGTCGTTCTCGCCGATCTTCTCCGCCCCGCGCGACGAGGGGATGCCGTCTGGCATCATTGTACGCGCATCGCCGAACAGGGTGGGGACGAAGGGGAGGCCCGGGTCGGCCGTGCGGGCCGACGGCGGCCAGTCCTGAGCCTGAGCCGGTACGGCGGCGAGCAGCGTGGCGAGGGCCAAGGCGCTCCAGGTGCGTGGATGGGACATCGGCTGTGCTCCTCCAGAGCGAACCTGGGGCGCAATTGCCGGGCTCGTTACCTGTCGCTTATCTTCGTCAAAGGAGGGAAAGCCGATACAATCATTGCGCGCGATGCACCCCGTGGGTATTGCGCAGGTTCCGGATGCGCCACGTGTAGGGGTTGAAGCGGTCCCGCAGGTTGGCCCCAAATCTGGGCCATAGGGGCAGCAGTGACGTGAGAGGTCAGTGATTCGCCGTAACCCGAGCGAGGCGTTCCTCGAGTCGTTGTTGTTGGTCGGCAATCCGCTCGGCGATCGTGCGTTCGCGTTCGGCGACGCGCTCTTGAATCGCGAGTTGTCGCTCTTCTTCCTGAGCCAACAGAAGCTTTTGAGTCTCCGTCGGCGGCTGCGCCGGACGTGCTGCCGGTGTCGTTTCCTGTTTGATGCAGCCTCCGCCGGATTGAAAGCCGAACTGCATCTGTTGCCGCCGCATCTCCTGCATTTGTGCCTGCTGCATCTGCCACATCTGCATGGCCGCCATCATTTGTGTGTTCGGACCGCCGCCGAACTGTAGGGCGTTACCCGACGATGTTCCACCACCCGCCATTGCTCCCGCAGCGCCACCGCCGCCCGATGCGCATTGTGCCTGCACCGTCAATGGGAAGAGCACACCGGCAGCTGCGGCGATTGCAATGTGACGCATCAGGCGTCGATAATCGATTCGCGTGAGGGGCATTGACGACTCCTTTGTTTCACCCGCGTGATGGACTGGATATTCACTGAAACGCAGTGAACGAGGCAGTTTCAACATCGATTATGTCACTGATCCGGCGACGGGATGAACCAGTCACCGTCGATGTGTGTCACCTGCTCACACTTCAACCGTTGGTGATGTAAGATCCCCCAGGGACCACGCTTCCGCGACGACGATACAGCGCTCGAACTTCGGAGTAATACAACGTGAATGATTCACAGACTCCGGAGGGGCCGGCGCCACGGAAGGAACCGCCGCATCCCGCGCCTCATGCTGTGGCGATCGAGCACTCCAGCGATGCGGCGGCGGGATCGATCGCCGTCGTCGTTCCCGAGTCTGCCGCCCATTTGACGGCGACCGACGCGGGCACGATGCGGGAGCTCTTGCGCGTGGCGGGCCCGCTCGTCATCAGCGCGGGTTCGCAGTCACTGATGATGGTCGTCAACCGCTGGTTTCTCACCTGGTGGGACGTCAAGGCGCTCGTGGCCTCCCTCCCGGCGTTGACTTTGTATTGGACCGTCGTCTCGTTGCCTTACGGTATCGTCATCTACGTCAACACGTTTGTCGCCCAGTACGAAGGAGTGAATCGCAAGCAGCGGGTCGCCGCCTCGATCTGGCAAGGCGTGTGGATGTCGCTGATCTTCGGCGGGATTATCACCGCACTGGTGCCGCTGTTTACGCGCGGCATCTCGCACATGGGACACGCGCCGGAAGTCATCGAACTCGAGCAGGCATACTTCTCGCTGTTGTGTTATGGCGCGACCTTCATGCTGCTGAGCCAGGCGTTCACGTGCTACTTCAGCGGGCGTGGAAAGACTCGCGTGGTGATGACCGTCAGCGTGATCGCCAGCGTGTCGAACATCGTCCTGGACGCCTTGCTGATCTTTGGTAATGGGCCATTTCCGAGAATGGGGATTCGCGGAGCGGCCACGGCCACGATTATTTCCAATGCGCTCGCCTGCTGCATCTACGCGGTGTTGATCGTCCGCAGCGCATCGGCGGCGGGTTATCCCATCTGGCAGACCTATCGGCTCGATCCGGAACTCTTGCGCCGCATGGTTCGGTACGGCATTCCGCAGGGGATGCAGCAGTTCATCGATGTGGCCGCCTTCGCGCTCTACGTGTTCATGATCGGCTGGCTGGGGACAGTCGAACTGGCGGCGACGAATCTGGCATTCAACATGAACGCGCTCGCCTTCGTGCCAATGACGGGCCTTGCGACATCCGTCCTGATCCTTGTCGGCACGCGGATTGGCGAGGGGCGTCCCGATCTTGCGGCGCAAACCACGCAGTTCGCGTTTCGACTGAGCGCGATCTACATGCTCGCCTTTGCCGCGGTGTACGTGCTGTTGCCGCGTGTCATCCTGGCGCCATTCGCTTCGATGGCCATGGACGAGGGTGTGAAGTTCGCCGATGTCGAGTCGCTTACAATCGTGCTGTTGCGATTCGTGGCGATCTATACGTTCTTCGACGCGATGGCCATCATCTACGGAGCGGCGATCCGCGGCGCAGGCGATACCAAGTTCTCGATGTGGTTCCTGCTGCTGACGAGTTGGCCCATCATGGTGCTGCCGACATGGCTGATGGCGAAGAACCATTACTCCGTCGCCGCGTGCTGGGTGCCGGTGACGGTCTATATCGTCGTGCTGGGGTTCGGCTTCTGGTTCCGGTACCGGGCCGGATACTGGAGGTCGATGAGAGTGATTGACGAGGAACTCGCGCCGGATCTGGTGATTTCTCAACCCGGCCCGTTCGAAGCGGGGGATCCGGTGGTAGAGGCTCGTTAGACACCCGATCGCGACTCCCCTCAGCAATTCCCGCCGATCTGGCGGGCGGCGCGGGCATCCTGGATTGACCTGTGCGGGAGACCGGAATTACTAGCTCCCTACGGTTGGCGCACTCCGTCCACCGACAACTCTCCCAGCGCGCGGTGGAATCGGCAATGCCTCAAGACGGCGGCAGCAATCCAGCGAGGCACACGCTTTGGCGGCGAATCGCAATTCCGATTGTCGCGATGCTTTCGGCGTGCGTCATGCCGCAAAACTCAAGTGCTCAAGTACCCATCGGCTGGCCTCGCCAACTGGAGGAGTCGCAGGCCCGGCAGACGGCCGAGAACAACCGGGCCGCGATGGGCAACCTGGGGACGACGCTCGTTCCGCATATCGACGAACAGGTGAACACGGCCGACAATGTCGAAGCCCCCGACGGCTTGATCGACGCGGTTCCGACGCAGTACCCGTGGTACGAACTTGATGATGCCTCGGAGACGCCCAACCAGGTCACTCCGATGCTGCCCGAGCAGCCGCCGGCTGGTGGCCCGCGTATCACGTCGACTCGCGCCGAATACACGTTCATCCTGCCCGATGGCGACGGCTTCGGCTTGATGTCGCTCGATCTGTCGTCGCCCGTGGAGGTTAAACCCGGATCTGCCGTCTTTATCACGCCCCACTTCAACTGGGTTCACTTAACCGATCCCGACGGCGTCGACCTGCCGAACGACCTGTATGGCTTCTCGTTGCGGACTGAATTCTGGCTCAAGCGCGGCGACGACTGGCTGTTTCAGTTCTTCGTCGAGCCGGGACTTTACAGTGATCTCGAAAACAACACTTCCGACGCCTTCCGAATGCCGGGCCAGGCGCTCGCGTTCTATCAGTACAGACCTGCGTGGCAGATCGTGGCCGGCGTCATCTATGTCGATCGCGAAGACGTGACCATCATTCCCGCCGGCGGATTGATCTACAAGCCGCACGATCGCCTGCGGTTCGATCTCATTTTCCCCAGGCCGAAGCTTGCGGTGCAGTACGGTTTCGATCCTTGCGTCGAGAACTGGTTCTACGCGCTCGGCGAGTGGGGGGGCAGCAGTTGGGCGGTGAGTCGGCCGACCGGAGATGATGTGCTGACTTACCGTGACTTCCGCATCTTGCTGGGTATGGAGCAGAAGCGAAAGGACAGCATCACCTGGCTGTTCGAGGCCGGCATCGCGATGGGACGCGAGGTCGAGTTTCGGTCGGATGTCGGCAACTACGACGGCGATCCCTCGCTGATCGGCCGCATCGCGATCAAGTTCTGAGCGATGCGATTGCGATCTGCCGCATCAACGTCAGTCCATCGAATGATTCACTGCGTACACGCGCACCGGGCCTTGCGTGACGAGCGGCGTCAGCCATTCCGGCACATCCCCCGCCGCGAGGGCCTCGAAGTAAGCCGGCGATTCGTTCGCCTCATCGAAGATCTCGGTAAAGACCAGCACCAGCCGCACGTCGAACTGATCGACGAGTTCGTGGACAGTGTCGTGATTCCACTCGCGACTTGTGTAGTTGCCAGCCGCCAGGCCGACGACGGGCAACTGCGTGGCATTCGAAACGCAATGGCACTCGTTGCACAGCACCGGTTGTCCATCGGCAAGTGCAACAATGTCGATCGCTTGTGAGAATTCGTTCCCCGCGGCGAGAGAATCAATGGCAGATTGCACATCTCTCACAGCCGACGGCTGGCTGTGCTTCGCCCACAATTCCATCTGACCGCAGAGCATGGCCAGCAAGAGAAGGCACGCCGGCGCGAATCGCAACCAGGTCGCTACACGTTGCGCACTGCTCCAGGCCACGAACTGGCCGAATGCAATCAATGCAAACGGCACTGTCGGTAACAACAGCCGCGGGCAAAGTCCCACGGATGTCGCACGCTCCAGCCAGAACAGGGAAGCCACATATATGCAGCAGTACATGACAGGAATGAACTCGCTGCACCTCGAGGCGCTGACGGCACCGATGTCACTTCGCACTTTGTGGCGCAACTTTCTTGCACGCACTTTGACAACGCCGAATGCAGTCACTATGCCAGCCAGCAGCAATAGCTCGGAGACTTCACCCGCCTCCGCTCCTGCCCGGCTCCATCCAAACAGGTCGCTGATCGAGTACCACATCGTGCGGACGACATCGCTCAGCGGCTTGTCGGTGAGATGGTTATTGCCACCCTTGAGATCTCCGACGAGCGATGCATTCCGCGCGAACATCGCGGTGAGCGTCAGCAGCGGCAGCGCGGCAAATGCCGCGCAACGCACGAAGCTGAATCGCGATCGCCTGCAGAGCCAGTCGCCAGCAAGAACGACTCCGACCGACAACGCAAAGAACACTCCCGCATAGCGGAAACTGACTGCCAGCGCGGCCAGTGTGCCGGCGACGATCACCCAGCGCCAACTGGCGACGGACATTTCCGCTCTGTGCAGGCACGCCAGTGCACCCAGCGTGCAGGCAATGAAGGGCAACTCGCTTTGCAGTCCCTGCGCGTTCCACCACATCGATTGCATCGCCAGCCAGATCAGACTAATCGCGGCGCTCCAGATCGCGATCACTCCAAATCGTTGCAGAATCCAAAACAACAGCAGCGGGACCAAGGCGAAGGACAATGTGACGATGACCTGTGCCGCCTGCACGTCCGACAGTCCCAACTGCATCAGCAGCGCGATCACTGCCGGATAACCAAGGGGAAAGACCGTCTGTGGCACAGGTGACTGCAAGAACTGCAGGTGTTCTTCATAGAAGATCACATCGGTCGCGATGTTCCCACTCGCGGCGATACTCCGGGCCACGCTCAGGGTCTGAGCCGTGTCGTTCGCCAGCCAGTCCGGCGTCCACGTTGCGGTGAACACGATGGCGGTTGCGATTGAGGCAATCAGCACGCACCAGCCGGCGCTCACGTTGCGGAAAATATTCCATTCGATGGGCTTAACTCCGTCGCGAGGCGTCGCCTCGATGCGCGACGGTGTCGAATCCCTCCGATCGTGGGGCTTTTGCGGTGCTTGAACTGCCGACGGCATCATCACACCTGCACCAGTTCGGGACGTCGTCCCGGCCGCGCGGAGACTGTTTCCACAACGTGCCGCACATGCTCGCGCATCGGCCGCACGTCGTAGTGCCGTCGCATCGAATCGATCACCTGTCCGACGATTTCGACTTTGTACTTCCAGGGCATGTTCATCGCTGGGAAGAACCGCAGGTCGCCATCATCGTCGCCGCCCATGAAGTCCAAGGGGTGCAGCAGCAGCGAAGGTGCCACGCCGAACAACCGGCACATCGCCAGTGCCGATCGCCAGTAGGTCACCGCCAGCATTCGCGAGTAGGAAGCCAGGTAGAGCACATAACTCACATGGATTGGCACCTTGAACAGCGGCATCGTGGTGACAGGAACTTCGACCAGCGAGTGTCCGTCAATGTCCCAGGCGTAGGGCTTCAACGGTCGAAAGCCCTCACGAAACCGTCCGAAGAGGAGCTTGCGCTCCTGCTTCTGCTTGTCATCGAGCTTGGCAGTGAAGAAATAGTAGGCCCTCGCCAACGGTCCCAGAAACGTCGGAAACGTGGAGCAGTCGTATTCGTAACCGCGTAAGGACAGTTGCCGCAGCACCGTCGGCGAGATGCTGAAGCCCGGCCCGCGAAAGCCAACCGGCCGCTGACCCGTGACCCGTTCGAGATGCTCTTCGGCTCGCGCGAGTTCTTCGGCCACTTTGTCTTCACTGTAGAGATGCAGCCACGGCTCGTGATGAAACGAGTGATTTCCAATCTCGTGGCCGGCCGCCGACAGCGAGGCAAGTGCCTCATGATTGTGTTCCAGGGCCGCGTCTTGCCCCACGACAAAGAAGGTGATCTTCTGGTCGCGGACCTTCAGGAACTCCAGCACGCGCGGCACGACCACGTCGAGATAGGAGGGAAATGCGTCCCACCCCGGGTCGCCATGCGTCTTCAGGTAGGACCACTTGTTATCAAGATCGAGCGACAAGCTCGCGACGCGGCGGGGCATGGTTCGTCCTTTGGGGTGGAACTGCATCAGACACGCTTCGCTGTTCGCCAGAAGGTGCGGCGAGCATGCCGCGAACGGCTTCCTCGGCCAGCTTGATCGTCTCGTTGACATTCAACGTGCCATTGACGATCTGCGACGAATTGACGGCAAACACGCCGGGCAACGTGGTCTGCATCGGCGGCAACTGCTCGGAGTAATTGAGCGTCGAGAGTGCTACCACATGCCGCACCCGCGAAACACGAAACGCGATCACATCTTCTCGCCGGAAGTGGGAGTACATTCGTTCGAGAGCCGACAGGAAGCGGTTTTCGATCTCTTCGTCGCTCACTTCGAACAACGGGTCATCCGGCGCTACATACTTGGGCAGATAGACCAGCGACTGCCCGCCAAACTCGCTGCGATCGACCAGGGCCGACATCTCGATGACGGCAGTGAAGGGAATCGAATCATCAGTGATGTTCGTCACATAGAAACGATCGAGCGGCTGCTTGAGCAGAACCGAGGCACAGACGATTCCCTGATACCGCAGTACGTTGTGACGGGCATGCTCGTCCGCCGACAGGCCGGGACAGATCCGGCTGATGAGCGGTGAAGGACATGTGAGCACGACGCGGTCGAATGATTCACTGCCTCCATCGCGCAACGTGATCTCAGCCGGCGAATCGGCACTCGCCCCAGACACGCGAGAAATCGGCGTCGATGTGCGAATCTCGACGCCGGCTTCAACAAGCTTGCTCTCGAACGCCGCCAGCATCCGGGCGTAGCCGCCGGGCAGGTAGCCGAACATTTCTTTCTTCAGCCCGGTGCGTCGGGCGGCGTACATACGGGCGATCGTGGCCCAGATGAAGGCGGCCGATGTGTGCTTGTAATTGTCCCCGAGCTTGGCCTTCAGCAGCGGGAGCCAGATGCGTTCGAACGCCTCACGACCCGACCAGCGGCGGAGCCAGTCGGCCACGGGGATGCGTTCGAGCGACTGCCAGTTCTTGATCTTCGATCCCAGGAAGATCGTGCCTCCCAGGCGAAACTTGGCCAACAGGCTCAACGGCGGGAACTTGAGAAACTCGACGCTGTTCGACATCGAGTACATGTTGCCGTCGACGAAGAAACCGGTCTTTGTCTCGACCCATTGCATGTCGTGATCGAGGCCAAGTTCAGTCAGCACAGTTCGCGTGTGTGTGTCGGACATCAGCGTCACGTGGTAATGCCGATCCCACATGACATCGCCGAGTTTCCACGCATCGGCCAACCCGCCGAGATGGTCGGCTGCCTCGAACAGCGTGACCCGTTCGCCCTGCTGAGCGAGGCGACAGGCGATCGTCATCCCCAGAATACCGCCGCCAACGACGGCGCAGCTTCGGCGATTGCTCGGCTGATCTGTCTCCATGCTCTTAGCTCCCTGCTCCCTGCGCGACTGGCGCAACTTCGAGGACTTCCCTCCCGCGGAGCATGTATTCGCTGTGACATTCCGGACATTCGACAACCATTCCTGGCGTGCCGTCATCGCTGCCAAAGCGGTGCATGAGTTGACCGCAACGACAGACGACACCGACGGAACGTGCCGGATTACCAATCACGAGATGAAAAGCAGGCACGCTGCGAGTCACGACGGCTCCCATGCCGACCATCGCCCAGCGGCCGATTTCGAGATCGTTGCCGATCGTGCATTGCGCAACGTTCGTGGCCCCTTCCCGCACCAGTGTGGGCAAGGTGTGCTCATCGGGTTCAGAAGAACGCAATTGCTTCAGATCGGG
>JANNSB010000704.1:0-3920 GCA_031402175.1 Planctomycetaceae bacterium | reverse complement strand
CCAGAACGCGATCAGAAACCCCAGCATGATGGGATGCCGCACGACGCGGTACAGCCAGGGCGTCTTGAATGGAATCGGCGAGTAGGGCTGTTCCGTAAAGTGAAGATACACCTGCCGTAGCCCGAACAGATCGAAATGATTGATCAAAAACGTCGAAAGCAGCACCACAAGCCAGCCGATTCCGAACGCGGTCCATACGATCGCGGCCAATGCAGGCTGAGTAATCTGCCAGACCACGTCGGGCAGCGGCCGCCATTGCCAGAAGATCAGGAACAGCAGCAGGCTGCTCGCCAGCACGTAAGTGCTCCGCTCGGTTGCGGGCGGAATGATCCGCGTCCACCAGCGTTTGAAGAACGGCCGCGCCATGACGCTGTGCTGGACGGCAAACAAGCTGAGCAGGGCCACGTCGATCAGAATGGCAGAGTTCGTCTCGACCTCCGGTCCGGAGTCGATCGGCTTTGGAACGGCGAATCCGCCGACGAAACCGACGGCGTACAGAAACGAGGCCAGAAAGATCACATAGGCCACTGCACCATAGAGCAGGATCAGCCAGCGCATCATTTTAAGCTCCACGGAACGGGGGACGGCACATTTCGAAGGGTTGCGTGACCGGGTCGTATGGCTGAGCAGGAACTGGCGGCAGCGGTGGCGAACTCTTAATGCTGGCCGCGGCCATCACCGCTCCCAGGATCAACAGTCCCACCCAACCGAGGGGATGCTGGCGCCTTGATTCACAACGGCCGGACCAGGCTGCCAGAACCGTCGCGACAAGCAAAACACTGAATGCCACCAAACTCTGCTGCGGTGCGTTGCCGATTCCCAATACGCCCGGCGGGCATTCCAGTTTGTCAGCAACTTCGAGATACACATGAAAGCCCGCGACTCCCAGTCCGCCGGCGACCAGTGGCAGGGCGAGGCACGAGGCCAAACCCGGCCGTTTGGATTCCAGGATCTGCATCACGAGGAAGATGCTGGCCGCCCCCATCATGAATGTCCGTTGGTAGAAGCAGAGCGGACAGGCTTTCAAACCGAGGCCGACGCTGAGGTAGATGCTCCCGACACTCCCAATCACGGCCAAACCCAGTGCGAGGAGGCTCCAGAGTCGATTCCCTCCGCAACTTTCCGGTTTTGTGTTCGATCTAGCATTCTCGTTCATGGTTCATTTTCCTGAATGGACTCCGTCGGCAGATCGGCGGCCTTCCAGCCGGCGATACCGCCTTCGACGACGGCGACATCTCGGTATCCCGACTCGATCAACTGCTGGGCGGCGGTGCATGATCGCTTTCCGGCTCCACAGTAAAGAACAGCCGTTTTCCCGTACGGCAACTGCTCGGAAGTCAACTCGGCGAGTGGTAGCGACAATGCCCCCGCGATGTGCTCGTGCCGATACTCGTGCGGTTCGCGCACATCGATGATCACGGCATTCTGCTGCCTCACTTGCGTCAGGGCCGATTCAGGCGCGAGCTTCACTATCGTTTTGTGTTGCGTATCATTCATAAAACGTCACCTTGCGAGTTCCACCCCGTCCACAATCGCTGCATCTGTGTCGGATGCGGATTAGAACACGAGCACCTTGTCCGCCCACAAAGTCCAAATCGTCAGTTCGTCCATGCTGCTTCGCTGACATCCCTCGGCAAGTTCCTCATCAGTGATCCCACGTGCATCCATACACGAGGCACACACGCCGACCTGCCCTTGATGGCGCAGGATCGGATGCAGCATGAGTTCGAGGTTGTAGAATCCCTGAGGGACTTTCTGGCCGCGCTTCGCACAGGCAGCGGCGTCACCGATCAGAAAGACTTTGACTTCATTCCCTGCATGCCGCGCCAGGCTGTCCGCGAGTCGCAGCCCGTTGAACGAGTGCTCGTTACCGTAGGGAGCACCGTTCAGGATGAACAACAACTTAGCCATTGGATTCCTCTAAGCCACAGGTGCACCGGAAAGGCGTCTGGCGAGATCAACTCAAGATCTCTTGGATGACGTGTCCATGCACATCCGTCAGTCGGCGCTCGACGCCGTTGTGGAAATGTGTCAGTCGCGTGTGATCGATCCCGAGCAGATGCAGGGCCGTCGCATGCAGGTCGTAGCAGTAGACCGGCTCGGACACGGTCTTGTAGGCGAACGCGTCACTCTCGCCGATGGCGATGCCCCCTTTGATGCCGCCACCGGCCAGCCAGGAAGTGAACGCGAACGGATTGTGATCGCGCCCCTTTCCCCCTTGGGAACAACACATCCGACCAAATTCCGAAGTGCAGATCACCAGGGTCTCGTCCAGCAGCCCACGGGATTTGAGATCCTTGAGCAAGGCGGCAACAGGTTGGTCGAACAGCTTCGCTTCGCGGCCATGGATGTTGACCATGTCCTCGTGTCCGTCCCAGTTCTGGCGCGGGAATCCGGCATTGAGCGAGCCTGACCAGACCTGCACGAACCGCACGCCGCGTTCGATAAGCCGACGCGCCATCAGACATTGACGCGCCGTCGGAGCCGTCTCGGGGTCGTCCATGCCGTACAGCCGCTGCACCGCTTCGCTCTCCTGGGAAACATCAACGGCTTCCGGCGCGGAAAGTTGCAGTCGCGCGGCCAGTTCGTAGGAGTTGATCCGGGCTTCCAACTCGCTGTCGCCAGGACGCTCAAGCACGTGGTCGGCATTGAGTTCGCGCAGCAACTGCAGCGTGTCGCGCTCGGCGTCGGGCGAGAGACGTTCATCGTCTCGCGGAAACAGATTGTGAATGGGGGACATGCCGGCGCGTGTCGCCAACGCCGTCCCTTGAAAGGTCGCGGGCAAAAACCCTGCACCCCAGTTCACGGGTCCGTTCATGGGGAACCCCCGAGGGTCCGGCAACACGACGAACGCGGGCAGATTGTCGTTCTCGGTGCCCAGGCCATAAGTCACCCACGATCCCATCGAGGGGAATCCCGCTAGGATGAAGCCCGAGTTCATCAGGAACAGAGCCGGACCATGCACGTTGCTGTTTGACACCATCGAGTGGATGAAGCACATGTCATCCACGCAGGTGGCCAGATGCGGGAACAGCGACGAGACCCAGCGGCCGCATTCCCCATGCTGCTGGAACGGCCAGTAGCTGGGACGAATGGCACCGGGAATGCTCTCGAACAATTCGACCTTGCCCCCCGGCTCAAACGCCTGACCGTCGTAGGCCTCGAGTTCGGGCTTGTAGTCGAAGGTGTCGATCTGGCTCATCGCGCCGCTGACGAAGATCTGAATGACCTGTTCCGCACGCGCTGGGAAATGGGGGCAGTCATCCCTTGCGCCTGATGCAGACGAACTTTGGACGTCGTCCGCCATCAGGGCCGACAGCGCCATGCCGCCGAAGCCGCCGCCGATGGCCGACAGAAAGCTGCGCCGGTTGACGAAATACTGCTGATGGTCCTGCCAGCGGTAATCGGCCATGGAATTTCCTCTCCAAACACGGTTTCAATTCAATGACTCAGTCGACGTACAGGAACTCGTTCGAGTTGAACATCGCCCGGCACAGATGGAAGAGCTGATGGCTGTCTACGAATTCCATGGCCCGACTCGTCTCGGCAGACGTCGGCGGTCGTTCATAAACCAACCGATAGGCCGCAGCGACCTGCGCCTCGACATCGTCCGGATGTTGTGCCATCAGCCGCGAGGCGAAGGCGTCCGCCTGCTGCAACACAAACGGATCGTTCAATAGCGACAACGACTGCAGAGCCGTGGTCGTCGAGTTCCGGGCTGGTGTGCAGCTCGCCGGCGTGGGGAAGTCGAGCACATCCATGAAGGGATCGGGCGTGCTGCGGACGATGAAGTTGTAAACCGCTCGTCGCCCATGAGGAGGTGCCTCCTCGATGTTGAGATAGTCGTACAGAGGAGACTTGCGGAACTGATAGTCAAACGTCATCAGTGCTGGGCCTCCCATCGTCAGGTCGAGGCCACC
>JANNSB010000703.1:0-8690 GCA_031402175.1 Planctomycetaceae bacterium | reverse complement strand
TCGCTCGGCGCGACAAATCCGGGGCCGCCCAGCACATGTCGCGGAACAATGGTGAAGCTCATCGCGGCCGCGGAGGCCGATTGCAAAAACACACGACGCGAAGCGGAGCGAGGCGATGCCATGTGAGCGTCCTGTTAAGGGCGAGAGTTTTTGGCCGGACGGGTTGCGTTCGACCAGATGCCGTCAGTCAACGTCTACTGTGAGAGCGCGTATTGGAGCACTCGGCAGGCGCGAATTCCAGCAATGAGGCTCCAATGGGACGTAATGTTGGACGAACACGCTCTGCGGCAGCATCGTCTGCAGCCACTTTATCCCTCAATTCATTTTGTATGACGCTCTATGTCATTCAAGAGTTGCGCACTAGTGTTGGGTTTTGAAACTGGTTCTACTCATGTTGTATGCAATCCACGGCCGGCATTCATGGAGTGACAGATTCGCGAACGGCGCTGGCCGAGGCGATTAAGCTGCATGCGCGGGCGCTTGGGTTCGAGCTGGTGGGCATCGCGTCGGCCTCGGCTCCCGCGACGTTGGCATCGTTCGAGACATGGCTCGCGCGCGGGTTCGCGGGGGAGATGTCGTATCTGGAGGATCGGCACGAGGCGTATGCTCATCCCGACGGCGTGTTGCCAGGCGTGAAGTCGGTCGTCCTGCTGGCGATGAACTACAGCTCGGGGGAGACGTTCGAGTCGGCGAGCACTCACTCAGACGGTGACCTGTCGCCGGCGGCATTTCGCGTGTCGCGTTATGCGTGGGGCGAGCGGGACTATCATGACTTGATTCGCCAACGGATGCGTTCTCTCGCCGATGAGATTCACAAACTCCATCCCGGTTGCCGTACGCGGGGCATCGTCGACACCGCGCCCTTGCTGGAACGCGACTTCGCAAGGCAGGCGGGACTCGGGTGGTTCGGCAAGAACACGATGCTCATCAACAAGCGGGCCGGCAGTTGGCTCTTTCTTGCCGCCCTGCTCACCGATCTCGAGTTGCCGATCGATGCTCCGCACGAGACGGCCCACTGCGGCACGTGTACCCGCTGTCTCGATGTCTGCCCCACCGATGCGTTTGATGCCCCCTATGTACTCGATGCCCGCAAGTGCATCAGCTATCTCACGATCGAACTGCGGGATGAGCCGGTGCCGATGGAGTTGCGTGAAGGCATCGGCGAGTGGCTCTTCGGCTGCGACCTGTGCCAGGATGTTTGCCCCTGGAACCGCAAGTCGCCGCATTCGGAAGAGGCCGCCTTCAAGAAGTCGTGGCAGTTCTCGGAGACGGAACTCATCGAGCTTCTGACGCTCACAGAGGAGCAATTCCGCGAACGCTTCGCCGGGACGCCGTTGTTACGCACGGGCCGCGATGCGATCGTGCGGAACGCCTGCTATGTGCTGGGCAATCGATTGCGTTCACTACAAGCAGAGAATGAAACGGCAATTCGTGACAGCCTCACTAATGCTTGCAACGATTCCTGCTCCCTCGTGGCCGATGCGGCGGCCTGGGCGCTGGGAGATTGACCGCGTGCTCAAGGAGCTGAAGTGACGTTGCGCTCTACAGGCAAGTGACCACCCGCATTCAACCTCGATGAAGAGTTCAGCGGGAGGTCAGTGATGATGTCGATGCGGGCCGGAGGATGAGATCACCCGCGGAATCCGAGTGATATCACGACTGAATCGTCGCCATTGGCTCAGCGTTCGCCCTTTTTTCGAACATCCTGATCCATCACTCCAATACAGGGACACCCCGTGGCACGAATGCTTCTGTGGGGCTTGTTAGTCCTGCAACTGTCCCTGCTGGGCGTGATCATGTATGGCGAATTCGGCTTCGACCGACGCGGCCCTCTGGGAACCTTTAATGATTGGATTCGATGGATCCTTCTGTATCTGTACGCCTTGGGGTCCGGATTGGTCACGGCAGTGATCATTCGCGAGTATCACTTCATCTGGATTCAGCTTCTTCCTCCTCTCGCGATCCTCTTCTACGAGATGGTTCAAGTTCACTCATCGACCGGAGAATGGCCTTCTCCCTTCTTCGTCGGGGAACTGACCGAATGGCTGCTCTATATCTTACGCGAGTACAGAGACTAGACCCTGCTGATCCGTTAAACGAAACGCTCACGTCAGCGCAAACACCTCCACATCGACTCCCGGCGAGTAGTAGGCGTTGGCGAACTCGCCTTCAGGAACGGGAAGGTCGCCGAGCGAGAAGAGCTTCGCGTCCCATGTGTCGACGACGGCCGGCGCGATCGAGTAAGGCTGGTGCCAGACCCGGCCGGTCGCGATGACGCCGCTGCGCCGTAACGAGAACAGCACGTAGCGCTCGATCAGAAAGAACTCGAGCGTACCGGGAGCAGCAGGCTGCACCGAGTCGATCCGGTCGTAGTGATAGCTGCACTTCGTCTCGACAGGACGGCCGCGGAGATGGGATGAATACGTGAGACGCTTGTCCGATGACTGATACTTCATGTTCGACCAGCGATAAGGCAGGTTGAACCAGCGTCTCGCGATCTGCACGGCGGGCCAGCAGTTCGCGTCGAGCGAGTAGAACCAGACACCCGGTGTGCCGTTGCGATCGACGGCATAGGTGCGGAGGTTGAGTTCCTGAAAGTTCGACAGCCCCGGCACCGAGGTAAACCACCACGGCCGCACGTTGCGCATGAAGAACGGCACGACCCCGACCCACGCGCGGCCGTCGAATGTGTCGACCGTGAGGCCTTCCGGCAGCGTGCGCTGAATGACATCGGGATCGAACGACCAATGCAGAAACAACAGGTCGCGCCAGGAATGGCGCATCGCGATCCGTCCCGGCGGCCTGGCGCGGGCGGCGAGTAGTGCTTCGGTCGTCGACGCGGCAGGCATTGGGGTAACAAGTATCAAGTGACGAGGAATCGTTTCTGAACCCTCTCCCTCTGGGAGAGGGCAGGGTGAGGGCCGTATTATCACGCCGTCCGCCCTCACCCCCGACCCCTCTCCCGGCGGGAGAGGGGTGAGTTGAAACCGGTCTATGTATCAAGTGACAAGTCGTAACCAATCTGCGCGTGGCTTGGAACCTCGAGGGGTGAGACGCGCGGACTTTATCGGTGTCCTGCGGAGAGTCGGCGTGATATGTTCGCCTTCGCGGCAGGTGTGAAGTGCGAACATCAATTGCAAGTGGAACGATGCTGGACGTGCTGGTGATCGGCGGAGGCGTGATCGGTCTGTCGGCCGCTTGGCGGTTGGCTCAGGCCGGGCTGAAGGTGCGGGTCGTCGATCGTCAGGAGATGGGTCGCGAAGCAAGCTGGGCCGGCGCGGGGATCATCCCGCCAGGCTTGATGGGGGATGCGAGTTCGCCGTTGGGGCGACTCTACGCTCAATCCAAACGACTCTGGCCCGAGTGGTCGGAAGAACTCCGCGAAGTGACTGGCATCGACAACGGCTACACGCGCTGCGGCGGGGTTGAGATCGTCGAGGACGCGACAGCGCTCAACGATGAACTGCACGCCTGGAGGCAGATTGGCGAACCGGCCGAGGCTCTCGATGCGCAATCGCTGGCGAAGCTGGAGCCGGAGTTGGCAACGGGACGGCATCACGCCTACTACCTGCCGGGACTGGCGCAGGTGCGGAACCCGTGGCATTTGCGCGCCCTGCAGGCGGCGTGTCTTCAGCAGCGTGTGGAACTGGAACCGCATCTCGAAGTCATCTCGCTCAGCAGGGAGGGTGATCGCATCACCGGCTGCGTCACTGCGAATGGCGTTATGCATGCGGGCCGGTATCTGGTCACGGGTGGAGCGTGGTCTCAACAGCTTCTGGCGAGTGTCGGCATCACATGCCGCGTGGAGCCGATCCGCGGGCAGATGGTCTTGCTGCAAGGGCCGCCCGGCATGCTGCGGCATGTGATCGAACAGGGCGCGAGATACATCGTCCCGCGCAGCGATGGGCGGATCCTCGTCGGGTCGACCGAAGAACACGCCGGCTTCGACAAATCGACGACGTCATCGGCGATCGAGGGGCTGCGCCAGTTCGCGGCGTCGCTGGCACCGTGTCTGGCCGAATTGCCGATGGAGCAATGCTGGGCGGGGCTCAGGCCGTTCCTCGCCGACGGTCCGATGGTGGGGCATGCAGCGGGCTTCGAGAACCTGTACGTCGCCACAGGCCATTTTCGGTCTGGATTGACGCTGTCCCCCGCGACCGCGATGGTGATTCTGGAAGAGATGGGAGTTTGAGCAAAGCTCGATTGTATGTAGCCTTCACCGGAGGATGTAAAGAATGGACCGCTGATTGGGCGGATGACGCTGGTCTTCGCGGATCTGAAACCGGCTTGGAAAATGCAACAGCATCTCAGATCTGCGGGAATCCGCCAGATCCGCGCCATCCGCGGTCCTTTTCTGATACACCCATTCGAGCTTGTTGGCGGAACAGGACTCGAAAAACATTCGCCCGCCGGTCGACCTTCATCAACTCTTCATGAACCTCCTATCGCCCGATACCGTTCATTTGTCTGAACCCTGACTACGGACCCTGAATCCTCATGGAAACACGAACTCACATCCTCGAACGACTGCGGGCGAAGGTGGCGGCGGGCAGGCCGATTGTCGGCGGCGGTGCGGGGACGGGCCTCAGCGCCAAACTTGAAGAGGCCGGCGGCATCGACCTGATCGTCATTTACAACTCCGGACGGTTTCGCATGGCGGGTCGCGGGTCGCTGGCCGGGATGATGCCTTACGGCGACGCCAATGGCATCGTGATGGACATGGCCAGTGAAGTGCTGCCGGTCGCGACGAAAACTCCCGTGCTGGCCGGTGTGTGCGGCACCGATCCGTTTCGTCTGATGCCGGTGTTCCTCAAGCAGATTCGCGATGCGGGCTTCGCGGGAGTGCAGAACTTTCCGACCGTGGGACTCATCGATGGCACGTTCCGCCAGGGACTCGAAGAGACCGGCATGGGCTACGGTCTCGAAGTCGACATGATTCGACTCGCTCGCGAAATGGATCTGCTCACGACACCCTACTCCTTCAATCCGGAAGAAGCCCGTGCGATGGCAGAGGCGGGCGCGGACCTGTTGATCCCGCATCTCGGACTGACGACGAAAGGCATGATCGGCGCCACGTCGGCCGTCACGTTGGAAGAAGGCGCGAAACGAGTACAGGCGATGCACGATGCCGCCCGGCGAGTAAGGCCCGACATTCTGGTGCTCTGTCACGGCGGCCCGATCGCCGAGCCGGAGGATGCCCAATTCATCCTCGATCACACGGAAGGCATCGTCGGTTTCTATGGCGCGAGCAGCATGGAGCGCTTGCCCGTGGAACCGGCGATCAAAGGGAGGATTGAGGAGTTCACGCGGATCAAGTTTAAGTAGCCGCGTCTGTCCCCAGACGCGGAGGCGACCAGGAGTCGCATCAACTGGTCGCCAAGTGTCCACAAAGATCAGCGCCAACTTCTCTGTTCCTCGGCGGCTGGGGACAGCCGCCGCTACAACAAAACACCATGCAAAACCAACTGAAACTCGATGCGGCGAAGATCATCGACACCGTGGCGACGCTTAAGAAGCGAATTCACGAGCGGTTCCCCGAGGCCGGTCTGTACCACGTCTGCGACAAGCTGCTGACGATCTCACGCACCGCGCAACAGAAGGCCGTGCAAATATCGCAGCCGAACTACTGGGCCAGGCTGATCACTCTGCTGGTAATCGTCGTGGTGGTTGCCGGGGCCGTGGCCGCCGTGCTGGCGATCAAGGCCAAGGATGAAGCTCTCTCGATCGTGGAATGGATCCAGGCTTCGGAAGCGGCTGCCAACGACGTCATCATCATCGGAGCCGTCATCTTCTTCGCGATGACGATCGAATCGAAGTGGAAGCGCAAGCGCATCCTGTCAGCCATTCACGAGCTGCGATCGCTGGCGCACATCATCGACATGCATCAGTTGACCAAGGATCCCGATCGCCCGGTGGCGACCGCGACGAAGGAAGACACCGCGTCTTCGCCGAAACGCACCATGGACCGGTTCCAGCTCAGCCGATATCTCGATTACTGTTCCGAGATGTTGTCGCTGATTGGTAAGATCGCGGTGTTGTATGTGCAGGACTATCCAGACACCGAGGCGGTCGGAGCGGTGAACGACATCGAGACATTGACCAACGGACTGTCGCGCAAGATCTGGCAGAAGATCATGATTCTCCACGAAGGAACGGCCCAGGCATGAGTTCAGGGAGGCGAGAGCCAGAACCTATGGTAACCCGACGCGTTAGCGAGGGGACCGTGAGATGTAGCTTGTCCCATCACCAGCGCGGCTTGCGGGATGTGGCTTTGAAAGCGGCGAGCGTGATCGCGCTCTGTCTGCTGGTCGTGGGATGTTCGAGCGATGACGCCGATCCCGGCACCAGTTCCGCCGCGACGACGACCGCTGCGTCGACGACAACCGACAACGCCGACAATGGAGGCGAAGCACCGACTGACACGTCTACGTCGAGCGGCGACGAATCGACGACTGACGCCACCGACGACGCGACTTCAACTCCCATGATCGAGCAGCCCGCGGACTCGCTCGAAACGCAGCGGGCGCGGGAACTGTTCGCGACGCTGCTCAACCCGACGTCGACCGAAGAATGGGATGCCACCCGCATCGAACTCGAAGGCCTGGGACCGGCCGTCACGCCGGTGCTGATTGAAGCCCTCCAGTCAGACGACCAGATCCAACGCGAAATGGCGGCCCAGGAACTGGTGCTGCTCGTCGTCGATGTAACTGGCTACGAGACTGAACTGCTGGCCGCACTCGAAGATCCCTCCGAACAGGTTCGCGGTAATTGCGCTATCGCGCTGCTCACCCAGTCACCCGGGTCCGCCGAACGGGCGATCGCCGTCCTGATCGACGTGCTCGACACGGCCGACCCTTCGCTGCGTGAGATGGCGGCGGTGAATCTCAAGACGTTTTCCGAAGTCGTGGTCAGTCAATTGCCGCAGGTGCTCGCTGCGTTGCAAGATGCCCCGGCTCAGGTGGCCGTCCCGCTGATCGAGTCACTCGCCGCGGCGGGACCGCAGGCGAGTGAAGCAAGCGAGGTATTGAACGAACTTGCGGCCGGCGACGACGCGGAGATCGCCGCCGCCGCCCGTCAGGCTCTGGACGCCATCAACCCACCCGCCGAGTGACCGAGCGACTGCGTTTTCGGCCCCATCACCGGTTGCGCTCGACGCGCGACTTCGACCGGGTCTACGGCCAGAAGCAGCGCACGAGCGACGCGAACGTGCTGATCTACATGGCCCGCAACGACCTCCCCTGGTCGCGGGTCGGTTTCAGCATCTCGCGCAAGCACGGCAACTCGGTCGTCAGGCATCGCCTGCGCCGCCTGCTGCGTGAAGCCTTCCGCCTCAGCCTGACCGACTTGCCCGCAGGCTGGGACTTCGTGCTGATCCCGAAGGACGGAGCGGAGCCGACGGTGGAAGCGCTGCAGGCGTCGCTGAAGACGCTGACGAAGCGTGTGGCGCGGCGTGCAGAGTAGCGAACGGGCTCGTTCTCGGCAGGCGTGATTTGCGGGTGGTCGCCAAGTGCCGCTGGCGACTGATTTCCAAAGTGTGTGCCACTGGTCGGCTTGTCCGCCAGTGTGAGCGGTGGTAAGACTCGGTTATGCCACCTCATCGCAAGCGGGTCAAGCATTACCACGAGCCGGGAGATTGTCACGAGTTGACGTTCTCCTGCTACCGACGGGAGCAGTTGCTCGTCGACGATGAGTGGCGACGCAAGCTGTGCGAGAGCATCGATCGGGCGATGACGGGTTACAACTGCCGGCTCGTGGCCTTCGTGCTGATGCCCGAGCATGTCCATCTGCTGGTCTATCCGACGGACTCTGAGCCGGACATTGATGGTCTGCTGTCCGCGATCAAACGTCCGTATTCATTCCGCATCAAGCAACTGCTGACCGAAGCCAACAACCCGTTGCTCGATCGGCTGACGATTCGCGAACGACCCGGCAAGATGACTTTTCGCTACTGGCAGGAAGGCCCCGGCTACGATCGCAACCTGCGAACCGAAGCCCCCGTGCTGGCGTCGATCGACTACATTCACATGAACCCCGTGCGTCGTGGCCTCGTTCAACGCGCTTCGGACTGGAAGTGGTCGAGCGCCCGCTGGTATGAGTCGGATGGCAAGTTGATCGATCCCGACCTGCCGACGATTCATGGGTTGCCATGGTCGTTCTTCACCGAGACGAAAGGCAGGTAGTCACGTCCACTCACCATTCGCACTGGCGGACAAGCCGACCAGTGGCACACTTTTTGAGTGAGAACGCCAGTGGCACCAGGCTTCACTCAAGTCTCAGGATCCCGGACACTATTGGGCTTTGCCAGTGGCACACCCTCAGACGATCCGCCATCAGTGTCACCCGTCGATCTGCCACAAGATCTCGAACGCCGGTCAGAGCCGGAAGCCTGAGCGAAGTGGCCCGCACGCTTCGGGTGCTTCTGCTGCGCAGGGCGCACCCCACGCCCCGTAGCGATTGAATGGTGCGAATTTGACAGCCGTTATGGACGTCAATAGACTGGCTGGCGTGACATCTTCTCGCGCAGTCAAATCCGTAATCGCAAAAGATCAGCCGAGGTACAAGCCCATGCGGACCACTCTCCATTCGCTGCTCACGCTGACGTGTTGGCTGACGTGCTCGGTTATGTCGCTTTCCGCGAAGGCCTCGATGGTGCTGGCGATCGATATCGGGCCGGGACCAGTTCAAGCGGG
>JANNSB010000702.1:0-3765 GCA_031402175.1 Planctomycetaceae bacterium | reverse complement strand
CGGGGCGACGCAAGTTGGCGTCATCTATTGTCGAGCCGCATCAAAATGGTTGACCAACCTTTTCATCCCGGCGTCTGGGGACAGACGCCGCTACAGTTTCCTGCAAATGGCTGCCGCCATTTCCTGCGTGCCGACGGCGGTCGGATCGTTCCGGTTGGGTTTCATGTCGTATGTCACGTCCTTGCCCTCTGCGATCACCGCGGCCACCGCCCGCTCCAGTCGGTCGGCGGCTTCCTGCTCGCCGAGGTGTTCGAGCATCAATTTACCCGACAGGATGAGTGCCGTCGGGTTCACTTTGTTCTGCCCCTTGTACTTCGGCGCGCTGCCGTGCGTGGCCTCGAAGATCGCTCCCTCGGTGCCGATGTTGGCTCCGGGAGCGACTCCCAGTCCGCCGACGAGGCCGGCGCACAGGTCGCTCAGAATGTCGCCGTAGAGATTCGGCAGCAGGATCACGTCGTACAACTCGGGCTTCTGCACGAGCTGCATGCACATGTTGTCGATCAGTCGCTCGACGTAGGCGACTTTGCCATTGGTGTCGGCCACTTTGCCCACCAGTTCGGGATCGGGCTTAACGCCGAGCGCGAGTTCATCCCATTCGAACTTGGCTCCGTAGGCCAGCGCGACGGCTCGCGACTCGTCGTACCAGAGGCCGTCGGTGAACTTCATGATGTTCGCCTTGCAGACCGATGTCACCGACTTGCGCTTGTGCTTGGCGGCATAGTCGAAGGCATAATCGACGATGCGGCGGGTGCCTTCATACGAGATCGGCTTGATGCTGACGCCCGTCGTGTCGGGGCGAGTGCCGATCTTCTTGCCCGTCGCGGCCGCATTGATGCTGGCGATGAGCTGAGCCGTTGTCGCGAGGCCGGCCTGAAACTCGACGCCGGCGTACAGGTCTTCGGTGTTCTCGCGAACCAGCACCAGGTCGACGTTCGAGTCGCTGAAATAGGTCCGCACTCCCTCATAGATCTTGCAGGGACGCACGCAGGCAAAGAGGTTGAGTTCTTGCCGCAGATAGACATTGACGCTGCGAAATCCCTTGCCGATCGGCGTCGTGATCGGGGCCTTGAGGGCGACGCCGTTGGCCTTGATCGAATCGAGCACACGCTCCGGAACTTTTCCGACTGCCTCGATCACCTCGATGCCGCACTCCTGCACGTCCCAGTCGATTTTGACGCCGGTGGCATCGATGCATTTGCGGGTGGCTTCGGCGATTTCGGGCCCGACGCCGTCGCCGGGAATCAACGTCACTTTGTACATGGAACCACTTCCAGGGATTGAACTTCCGGCGTCAGAGCCAGGATTCGCAAGCGGGTAATTCAGGCGTGAATCGTAAGAGAAGGCCAAATGACCTGCAACGATGCGCAGAGCCGGAAGCGTAAGCGACGCTGCCGCGTGTTGTTCAGTGAATAAGCCACGACCTCACGGCTCCGTCGCTAACGCTTCCGGCTCGGCAGCCACGCTAGAAACCGAAGGGCCAGAAGCTCGCGCTCATCTGCGAGAGCGGAACGAACGCATCGACGTGCACCGCATCGCGAGTGACCGAGATGCCGACGCTGACGAGTTCCGTACCTTCGTCGGACCCAACGGTTCCGGCGGCGGAGTCGACCGTCTCGGTGCGCAGGTCGCGCCTCATAAAGGCGTTGCCGTCGAAATGCATCTCGAACTGATGAGGCCGCGACGACTCGCCCCAGGAATTCAGTTCCAACGATTCGCCGTCTTGCTCGTTCAGGTTCTCCAATGCCTGCGTGAGCAACTCCGTATCCGAGCCGACGAGCACCACGACATGACTGTCGGTGGCCGCCAGCCGCCAGCGACCCCAGTCGGGACCGAGCCACGTCGCGAGTTGCTGAGCGAACGGTTGATGCGCTTCATCGGCGATGGCGTACGTGATGAAGTCGACCGGCGTGCCATCGCCCAGTTGTTCACCGGCAATGACGTAGCGCTGTTCGAGTTTGAGTCCCTGGAACAACTCCGATCCCAGAAAGTGCCGCGACTCGTAGGTGTCGAGAGCCTCCATCTGATCGAGGATGACTTGCGCTCTGGTGCGCAGCTCCAGCGAATCGGCTTCCAGGCCCTCGCGGAGGAACGGAATCGCCGGCGGGCCGACGAGCATCAGCCGGTTCGATGCGCTGCGGCGGGTTCGGAACGCCCGGTCCCCCAGTTGCGTGACGAGCGCGCGGATCTCGTCTTCGGTCAGCACCTCTTCATCCACCTTGGCGAGTTCATCGGCGCTGGCGAGTCGAATCAACTGCCGCATGTCTTCGACGAATCCCTGCGGGTTTTCCGAGTCGAAGATCATCAGCAGGCTGAAACTTCCATGACGTTCGAGTTCTTCGTTGCGGTAGATACCCAGCCTCATTCCCTGCAGGTGTTCGCCCCCCTCTTCGAACACCGCCAGGAACTGCTCGGCAATGAGCGAATCGGGCAACTGCCGCGATTCGTTCCACATGTCGGCCGCCAGATCGGTGACATGCCGGACGAAGTTCAAGTGCTCCGCGCTGCCGAACCGCCCCGCGAACGCAACCACGACTTCTCCGTTTGGCAGCCCGTTCAACGAAGTGGGGGTACTGTCTGTCGCGAGCCCCGCCAGCAGTTGGGCCGATTCGCTGCCTTCTGCGTGATCGCACAGCATCGACAAGCCGAACCGCCCGCCGCTGATCTGTGCGGGAGTCTCGGCGTCGAAGATCACATTACCGGCGAAGGCGACGGACTCGACGCTCTGGATCAATTGACGGAACTGCTCTTCGATGGGCTGCTGCTCGGGATCCGGGATCACGGCATTCAAGGAGGCATCGACGGCGGGGAGGTAGTCTCGCCAGAACTCGTCCAGCATCCGGCCGCGCCGGGCCAAGGCGACGAAGTCGGCGGCGTTGAGTTCTGCTCGCAGGTCGTCATCGAGTTCGCCGGCGAGCGTCCCTTGTTCGAGCAACTCACGCATCGGTTCGTTTCGCAGCGTGGCGTACAACGCATGGTCGCGAAACAACGCGGGCAACGGGAATCGCGTCGCACCGAACTTGCCGGTGAAGATTTCTGCGTCGAGAGTTTCTTCTGGTACTCGTAGCGAAACACGCGCGGACTGCGGATCGTTCACGACCACCGCCACGCCCAGCCGATCGATCGAGCGGTCGGCGTAGTCGAACGGCGACATCGCATACACGACCAGCGGGCCGCGAAAATCGACGACACCTTCTCCGACGCCGACCTCGAACTGCTGGCGAATGTCGTCCGTCGGGAAACTGAGGCCGAGAGCCTTATTAAGGGCGAAGGCACGATCGAACGCTTCACCGAGCCGATTGAAGCCCATCACGAGATCGACCCCCGCCGGCGTGATTTCCACCAGCGTGGGGACATCGCCTGCCGCCGTCGACACAGTGGATGATTCTTCCGCCGCCGCCGCGTCATCCGCGATGAGCGTTGATGAAATGGTCAACAGGATCAGCAGACAGACGGCAAACGCAAATGGTTTCATCGAACAGCTTGCTAAAAGAGGACAGTCGACGATCCATGTCACAAGTGTTAATAACCCTTCAATACCATGTCCCGCCAGGCTCGCACTCTTGAATTGAACACGACGAATCACGCCGCCCTTGCTCGCGCTCATTGTGGCCGAAGGCCTCCTGCCACCGTAGCCTGGGACAACGCCCCAGGAAATGGGTTCCAAGGGCTTGTTTGGCCGAAGGCCATACTCACGATCCACGTGAGGTTGGCTTTCAGCCAACAATCGGCATTCCGATCTTCACGCCTGGGGCGCAAGCCCTCGTT
>JANNSB010000701.1:0-6149 GCA_031402175.1 Planctomycetaceae bacterium | reverse complement strand
GTCGCGTCGCTTACTGGCGAATTACCGCTTACTAGCGTGCGCGGCTCTTGGGGTTAGCGGATGCGCGAGGGGTCCGGGATGCGGACGTCGTGCGTTTCGCCGCCCCAGTCGACATTGTTGTTCCATCTGACGCGGCATCTGCTGATGTCGAAATGGCGCGACCCCGGCGAGGAACCCAAGCTGCATCTGTTCGGCCAGCTCAAGCGCATCGCCAGGCAGTGGCTCGACACGTGGAGGCACATTCCCGGCGCAGCTCATGTACCAGGAACTGGCCGACATGGCCTGCAATAAGATCACCCGAGCCATCACCGAGCAGCATCGCGACGAGCATCCGATCGTGGCGGTCCCCGATCCGTTCAACCCCGTCGGCTCGACGGCCTATGTCAAATTCAACACCTCCCGCGAGGACCGCTGGGAGACCGACGCCCGCAAGTGCCACGTCAACTGGGTGATTCTCGACAGCGACTGGGAAGCCGAGTTCTGCCGCGTGGCCGAATCGCATCCGCGGGTCAAAGCCTACGTCAAGAACCACAACCTCGGTCTGGAAGTCCCTTATCTCTTTGGCTCCGTTCCCCGCCGCTACCGGCCCGACTTCATCGTCCTCGTCGACGACGGCCGGGGCGACGACGATCTGCTGCATCTGATCGTCGAGATCAAAGGCTACCGCCGCGAGGATGCCAAGGAGAAGAAGGCCACGATGGACACCTACTGGATCCCCGGCGTCAACCACCTCGCCACCCACGGTCGCTGGGCCTTCGCAGAGTTCACCGAGATGTACCAGATCGAATCGGACTTCAAAGCGAAAGTGAAATCCGAGTTCAACAGAATGATTATCGAAATCTCAACTTTGCTAGTGGTCGAGCCGGGGAGTTGGTCCGACGTCGGTGGGGAGGGTTCGATCGATCCTCATGCTTCAACGCTGTCGCTGATTGTACGGCAGACGCCGGCGGTGCATTGGCAGGTGGCGTCGCTGCTGGACGTCTTGCGGGGCGGCCATCGCGCAGAAGTACTTGTGCTGAGTCCGGGTGAGGTTTTACATCACAAGTATCCCGCCAGACTTGCCAGCATATCCGGCCATAGGTCGGACATTGTGACAGTGACGGCAATCTCGCCGACTGAGTTTACTATCACTGGTGTAGCGACTGGCCGCACGTCATTCGTGGTTACGGACGAACTCGAGCAATGCCGGCAGTTCGACATCGTCGTCAGCGAAAGTGATGCCGACACGGCGGCATTGTTGAATGCCGAGGAACGCATCGAGCAGGCATTGAACAAACGCATCGAACTCCGAGTGCGGCAGGTTACGCTGGAGGAAGCTCTGCACATTGTCAGCCAGCAAGTCGGCATCAACATCGTGGTGGATGAACCGGGCTTGAATGATTACGGCGTCACATCGACCAGCGAGGTCAGCCTGTCGCTGCAAAACATTCCCGCGCGGACGGTCCTGGAACTGCTGCTGGATCCGTTGCAGTTGGGATTTGTCGTGCAGGATGAAGTCGTGCTGGTGACGAACCAGGCGCGGTTGCAGGGGCAATTGGAAGCCGTCTGTTATGACGTGAGTGATCTGATCGGTGATGCGGAGGATTCAGTCGAAGCCGACCTGGAGGAACTTGCCGCCCTTCTGCGGTCGACCGTCGCTCCGGAATCGTGGCAGATGGTCGGTGGCCAGGGGTCGATTATCGTGATTCCGTGGAAAAAGCTGCTGGTCGTCACGCAAAGTCCCGCGCGGCACGAAGCGGTGGAGGCCGTGTTGGCGTCACTGCGGCAGGCTGCACATCCGGTCGATTGATAGGTGACGAGAGTAAAACTCGAATTGCTGTAGCGTGTCTCATAAGTCACGGAAACAGACCGCGGATGATGCGGATTTGGCGGGTTTCCGCGGATCTGAAGAACTTGAATAAGTGTCCCAGTTAAGGTGCAGATCCGCGAAGACCCGCGTCATCCGCCCAATCCGCGGTCTCTCTTGATGCGCCACGGATGACGCTGCTCCATCCTGCCGACGGAATGCCAGGGACGGCATTCCCTACAGAGACGAGCCTTGCTCTCGGCAGGAACCGCTGATGGTTCGCGCTCCAAGGGGGTGTATGGCGGCTCAAGCGGTGCAATCGGAGGCATCGGTATAACCGGTAAAGTCTGCAAGACCGGTAATTCCCTCAACATCGGCAGGCTCACAGGCCGAAATATCCGAATAACTGCTATCACCGGCATTACCGGTACGGCCGGATCCGCCCCTCGTGCGGCTCTGGCGGTATCGGGTGGAGGGACATTCTCTCCCAAACGCCGGCGATGGCGCACTGGAATCTGGCACAAGGATGCCGCCTGCTGCCGTCCGTTGGACGGCGTGGGCGCACATTCTCGAGTTGTTCCGCGACATGCTGGAGCGATCGATGACGAACAGATGGATGATGTGGCTGGCCAAACTGGCGACCCAATGCGCCGTACTGGCCCTGGCGACAACATGGGGGAGCGCGGCCTTCGCACAGGGGAGTGCGCCGGGCGAAGAATTCTCCGGTTCTCTGCAGCAGGGATCGGCCAGCACGGCCGATTACTGGGCCGAAGAAGGGACCGCATCGACGCGCGTGACCCAGACGCAATACATCGATGAATACGGCAATCCTGTCCAGGAAATGCAGGGGCCGCCTCCGACGTTCTACGACGCGAATATTCCTAGCGATTACGGCGTCGGCTATGCGGTCACCGAGGAACTGGATGAAGTCTTCTATCGCGTCGGCCGCGTGAACCGCGCGTTCAATCAGGAATCGACGAGCATCAACGCCTTCATTCCGATCGGCGTCGACATGGATCAGAACCTGTGGTTCCTGAATCCGCGCGCCATGTTCACCGATCAGGATCGCGGCGGTGCCAGCGTGGGCTTCGGACGCCGCTTCTATGTTCCGGAAGAAGACCGCGTGTACGGCATGTCGGCGTGGTGGGATTACGACGCCGGCCATGCGGGCAGCTTCCATCAGATGGGCGGCTCATTCGAAACGATCGGCCGCTATCTGCAGTGGCGGTTCAACTTCTCGATTCCCGTCGGGAAGGACACACACGAGCACAACTTCACGATGGCGGATCCGTTCTTCTTCGAAGACAACATCGCCTTCCTGGAGTTCCGCGACATCGAGACGGCTTACCAGCAGTACGACCTGGAGGCGGCGATTCCCGCTCCCTACCTCGGACGCTACGGCGTGACTTGGGGCGTCGGACCGTACTTCCTTAACGGTCGCGGTAATGAAGATGCCTGGGGCCTCAGCACCCGCGCCGAAGTGCAGATCACCGAAGATCTCTGGGCCAACCTGCAGGTCACGAGCGACAAGATCACCGGCGGCAACGCCTTCCTGAACTTCGAATTCACGCTGCCCAACGGCATGCCACGGCAAGTCGCCAGCCAGTTGCCGGTACGCGACTGGATGACGCAATCCGTCCGCCGCAACTACCGCGTCGTGACGAACACCGAGAACCGTGGCGAGCGCAATCTGTTCATCAATCCCGAAGACGGACTGCCGATCGAAGTTGCGCACATCGATCCGAACAGCGGCATCGCGGGAGACGGATCGATCGGCACGTTCGAGGATCCGTTCCCCTCCGTCGGCGACTATATGGCGGTGCCGGTGGTTCCGCGCGGCGATTACGACATCATCTTCGTGCGGCGCAATGCCGACGGCACGGACGCCGACCTGAACACGACGATTACGCTGCTGGAATGCCAGCGCCTGCTGGGCGACGGCGTCACGCACGAGTTCGATTCGACGCTCGGCACGTTCGATCTGCCCGGGTTCACGCCTGGTCCGACGCCGCTCATGTCGAACGCGTCCGCGTTGGTGCCGGGATCGCCGGTCATCACGCTCGGCCACGGCAACGAAGTGTCGGGCTTCACCATCGACGGCACCGATAGTGGCGACGGCATCTTCGGCGCGGCGATCGACGGATTCAACATCAATCGCAACACGATTCAGAACGTCATCAACGGCATCGTGATTACAAGTGATACCACGCCGCTTACCGGCTGCCCGATCGAAGACTTCGCGATCATCGAAGACAACGTCATCACCGGCAACGGCTTCGGCTCGATCGACGGCGTGAACCTCATCCACACCGCGGGCGTCATCGACCTCCTGATCGATGACAATACCGTCACCGACTTCCAGGGCGAAGACACCAACGGCGACGGGCTCCTGGAGCCGAGCGAAGACACGATTATCGTCAACGGCATGCTCGATCCGGGCGAAGACACGAACCTGAACGGTGTGCTCGACCTCGGTGAAGACGTCGATGGCGACGCCACGCTGGATCAAGGCCGCGGGATCGCGGTGCTCAACCTGGGCGGCACGATCAACGCCAACGATCCGGGCAGCTTCATATTGCCCACGGGCATCACCGCTAACACGGTGACCGGCAGCGGTACGGGCATTCAGATCATCGGGGCTGCGGGCAGCGACACGAATCTCGTCATCGACGGCAACACGATCACCGGCAGCACCAATGACACCACTGATATCGACGGTAACTTCCTGGGCGCGGGACTGGACGTCGCGGCGGGAGGGGCCGGCACCACGGTCGACATCGATTCGGTCGCGGGTAACGTGATCACCGGCGGAGCAGGTGACGGAGCCACCTTCCTAGCGACCGGCGGCGGCGTCATGACGTTCGCCGACCCGACCGCGATGGGCGAGCCAGTCATCACCGATAACACGTTCGACACCAATGCAGGCCACGGTGCTACGTTCGAGGCCGACACCGCGGGTGTTGTGACGATCGAAAGCATCGTCGAGAATTCATTCGAAGGCAACGGCCAGAACGGAGCTAATTTCGAGACTCGCACCGCGGGTACGATGACGATCGACTTATTCCAGACCAACACGGCCGTCGGCAATACCGAAGATGGCGTCTCGTTCCTGTCTCAGGACGCGGGCAGCACGATCGAATTCACGTTGGGTGGCCTCGGAATCGGCGAAGGAAACACGATCACCGGCAACCTGGATGACGGCATCTTCGTCGGAGCTGATGACGACGGCGAAATCAGTGGTGCGGTGCTCGGCAACACGGTCACCGGCAACCTGAACGGCCTGAACGTCGCCGGCACCGATGGCGGCATCGTCAACCTGTTCGACACGGTCGCGGGCTTCGAAGTGATGAGCAACGATTTCTCGGGCAACACCGAGGTCGGCGTGATTCTCTCATCGCTCGACGGCGACGTCAGTGCGATCCTGCAGGACAATACGATCACCGGCAACGGCAGCTTTGGCGTTTTCCTGAGCAACGACACCGTCGTCGGGCCCAGCCTGCTCGACGTCGTGATCGGGGGTCCGGTCGCCGCTGCGGAAAACATCATCACCGGCAACGGAGATGCAGGCATTGCCGGCGATCTCCTTGGTACTTCATTGACGTCGGCCCTGATTCAGAACAACACGATCAGCGGCAACATCAATGCCGGCAACGTCGACTTCGACGGCGAGGGCATTCACCTCCGCACGGGAGAGTTCGCCACTCTGTTCACCGGAGTCTTGGATAACAGTATCACCGGCAACGCCGGCGCGGGAGTGCTCTTGTTCTCGACGGGCGACTCAGCGGCTCTCTTCGTTCTGGAGCGAAATACTGTCACGGGCAATGGTGCGGGTAATACCGACGGCGGCGTGAGCATCAATCGCGACGGCGATGCAGTCATTCTCGCCTCTCTCACCGAGAACACCGTCACGGGCAACACCGGCAGCGGACTCGACGTCAACACCACCGGTGGAAACTCTGGAGCGGCAGACACCACTGTCTTCGCCGAGGACAACATCTTCTCGAACAACACCGTTCACGGCGTAAACTTCCTGCTGGACGGCTCGTCCGCGACGTTCGCCAACCTGGTGTGCAATACCATTAACGCCAACGGTGTGAACGGTATTACGACAACAACCACTGCGACATCGTTCTTCGGCGACCCGCTGGTAACGCCGTCGATCTTCGACGGCAACACGATCACGAACCATGTCGCCGGCGCCGGCATCTCGCTCAACGAATTGGACGCCAGCACGCTGCTCGTGGACATCATCAGCAATCCCGACTGCCAGACGCTCATCAGCGGCAACCTGGACGGCATCGTCATCAACGCTCTCGGCACCGGCAACATGCAGGTGGCGGTCGGTGATCCCGGGAATCCGTTC
>JANNSB010000700.1:0-7086 GCA_031402175.1 Planctomycetaceae bacterium | reverse complement strand
CGGCGTCGATCAATCGTCGTTCAGGATCGTGACCGTGGCGGTTCCGTCGCTGATGGTCGCGTTGACCGGGCTCGAGAGTTGCACGGTGAACGTCTCATTCGGTTCGCGTTTGCGGTCCGGCTTGATCTGCACGGTAATCGTGCCTTGGAGTTGGTTGGCCGGAATCGTCAATGTGCCGTTGGCGGCCACGTAGTCCTTAGAACCGGCGGTCGCCGTGCCGTTGACGGTGCGGTACGCCACGGTGACCACGTTGCTGGTCGTTCGCGACAGCGTGACAGTCAATTGCAGGCTGTTGGAGCCGCGTTGGCCTTCCAGCTTCGAGCCATCCGCGATGGTCAGCGTCGGCGGGAGGGGCGGCTCGGCCGAGCCGATGTCCACAATGTCGCCAGACGACAGCAGCGCGCCGGCGTTTCCGGGCCGGTTGTCGGTGATTGTGCTCTGTTCCGCATAGAGGCGTTGCGGCACGACCATGGGGTAGCCAGATGCATCGACGGGAAATGCGTAGGCATACCCGCCTAGATACGAATCTCCAGAGGAGAACGAGACCCCTGTGCCAGGATCGACGGGTTCCAGCCCCAGATTCCAGGTCGAGTACGTTTGATAATAGTGGTAGGTGCCATAGTAATAGTAATAATAGTAGTAGTATGGGTACTCGTCGACGCGGTAGACATTCCGCATCTCGAGCAGGGCGCCGCCGGCAAGGCTGCCTGCGGTCAACTGCTGGCTCACCGCTGCATCGAGGACGGCGGCATCAGGACCGAAGAACTCCAGTTCGAACGACGTCGCGTGCAGGCGCGTGATGGACTGCGATTCATAGTGGTAATAACCGTAGTAGTCGTAGTACTCAGTTTCTGAGAAGTCATTCGAGTAGGTGACATCGTAGGCCGTCAGCGTCCACCAGCGCCCGCTGTTGCTGGCCAGCACGCCGGCAAGGTCGGCTCCCACGACTCCCTGCAACTGATGGTTGTAAAACGTCCCACTGATGCTGAGGTCTTCGGCCCGCGCGGAAGCGGCGGCCGAAGTCAGTGCGATCGCCAGCGTGAAGACTGCGGCCCATCGGGAAAGTTTCAATCGTTTCATCGTATTGTTCCCTTCGTGCGGTCTGCGGTAGGATGGAAACATTGTCGCGGCGCGCAGACCATGCGCCGTGGCGATGCCCGGCCGGCGGGGGCTTGCTTTGCGGTGAGTACCCCGCCGGCCATCTTGTTTTCGCTCTGTCGGTTCAGTTTGCCATCAGTCTGATTGCTTCGATTCCTCTGGTGGCGCTGCGGCCGAATCCGAATTGCGGAACTCAATCCAGTTAAGGTTGCAGACGTCGGCTTGTCTGCCAGTGGCGTCAAACACGACACGCATCACTTGTGTGCCGGCTTCTAATCGGATGCTGTGGGCCGTGATGGTGGTCCAGTTGCCCCACCCGGTGGAGGACAATCCGATGGTTTCGGTCACGGGCGTTCCGTCAATTTCCAGGTGCAATTGTCCACCGCTTGGCGAGCAGTACCGCAGGCCGATGTCGTACAGACCGGCATCCTGCACCTCAATGGTGTACACGAGCCACTCACCGATCCCGACGTAGCCAACATTCATGCCCCCGCCCTCGTCGGCACAGTCCTCCAGATCGACGGATTCCAGTCTGTATTTGGGCCTCGCGACCTGAGCGCCGTCATCCCAAAAGTTGGTGTCGTGATAAGCAATTCCTTGGCCCCCGACGTCGAAATCCTCTGCCTGCACTATGCCCGGAATCATCGCGGGCTCACCCCGAATTGGCGAAGGAGACGAGGGAGCGGTTGGAAGAGGCAGCACAGCCGATCCGGTGACCTGTGGGGCGGCCGGCAGCGAACGTCCCAGCACGACCGACTCGGCTTCCCGCAACGCGATCTGTGCAACGAACCAGTTCTCGATTGCAACGCGACCGCGACTTAGATCACCGCTGTCGACTGCCGCCAGCGTTCTACCGGCCAGGCGCGTCGCCTCCCCCAGCACTGCCTGCGCCTCTGATTCCTGGCCCAGTTGATACCGGGCGAGGGAGAGGAAGGCTCTGGCGGCGACCTCACGGGCAGGAGAGTATTCCGGCGGTGCGGCGATGCACTTCTCCAGCCACTCGATCGCAGTTTCGTATCGGCCAACGCGACACTCCGCCAGCCCCATAAGCAACGTCGACCATGGCGACTCCGGCGCGAGTTCCAGGGTTCGCTCCGCATGGCGGAGTAGAGCATTCACATCGCCGCCGGCGCCATCCGGAAGTATCAGACACAGCTTGATTGTCCAGTCCAATGCTTCAGGATCTGACGTATCAGCAAACTGCGTGAGCATCGCCCGGCAGTGCTCTTGGTATTGTTCCATTTGTCCAAGATACGCGAGCATGTATCCTCGGTAGGCCCACAAGGTATAGTCCTGTGGGAAGAGTGATACGAGACGCGAGTATTCGGCTTCGGCCTCGGAAAGGCGACCGTGTCTCAGCAGCCAATTGGCCCGCGCTTCAAGGGCGATGGGGCTGCCAGGATGCTGTTGGATCGCTTCGTTGAGTGGTTCGAGTTCTTCGTCCCAGAGTCTCTGACGCACTTGAGCCAGTTGGCTGATCGATTCATCAGCTTCAGTCGTTCTTCCCAGAGCGGTTTGCACCTCGATGAGCTTCTGATAAGCAACAAGATAGTCCGGCCGAATCTCAACCGCCTTTTCGAGTAGCTCAACACTTTCGACCGGCCTTCCGAGCGCATCCAAAGTCGAACCTAGCCAGTAGTAGGGGCCGTGGTCATTCGGATCGGCCTCGATGGCGCGTCGGAAACAAATCTCAGCGTCGTCGAACCGTCCCACCTGGTACAGCGCGGCGCCGAGATTCAAGTGCACGATGCTCTCAGACGGACGAATTGCAGCCGCGACACTGTAGTATCGGATCGCTCCGTCTAAGTCATTGCTGTCGCGCAGGCGCTGTGCCAAGTCGAGGTTGATCCAGTAATCATCGGGATGATACGACTGCGCCTGCTTGAACACTGCCAGTGATTTTTCCGCGAACCCCATACGCCACAATGTGCGGCCGATCAGAGACAGTGTGGCGGGATACTGGCGACTGATATCGAGTGAATCCACAAGCACCTGGGCTTCGACATCAAGATTCGAGGTTTCCACTTGCAGCCAGAGCTCGCGAAGCCGATCGCGCGTCGGGTCCGGGTCGAGTCCCCGGGAGATCGAAACCAACACCGGGAAAAGGGAATCTGACTCTCCAAACACATTGATGCGATCGTTGGCGAATTCATCGATCGCCGCGGCATAGGCAACTTCCAAGTGAGAACACTCTTGCAGCCGTGCAATCGCTTCATCCGCGGATAACTGCTCCAGATCGACGCCATAATCGCGAAATGCCTGGGCAAAGGCGGCGACCGAACCTGTGTTATCGAAGTTTCCATCGCGCCAAGTCCCCCGCTCCATGCGAATCTCGTCCAGCTTGTCCAGAAGTTCAAGATCGCGCCGCATTTGCTGCACCTGTACTTCCACTGTGGGATCCACTTCACCTCCCTCGACCACCGCTTGAGCCCGGTGCGCCGCATCGAGCGCTGCCTGCCAATTCAGTTCCTGCTCGAACCTTTCGACCTCTTCAACAATCAAAGCGACCTGATCAGTCAGCCGTTGTCGGCGCTCGGCCTGTTCGCGGGCAGTTTTCTCCTCTCGCGCTTCCCGGTCACGCACCATCCAGCCGATGCTGCCCACCGCGATTAATATCGCCAGTGCGACGACTGAAGAGGTGATCAGCGCTCCCTTGTTTCGCTTGGCGAACTTGCGGAATCGATATACAGCAGAAGGAGGGCACGCCATCACCGGCTCATCCGCCAGATACCGCAAGACGTCAGCCGCGAATCCGTTGGCGGTCTCGTAACGCCGGGCGCGGTCTTTCTCGAGCGCCTTCATCACGATCCAGTCCAGATCGCCACGCAGCAACTGGCTCAACCGATGGCGGTCCGTACTGCGGACGGCAGTGATGCTGGCCAGCGTTCCTCCCAGCGAACTCAGGCGGAGGCTTGGCTTCTGCGGCTCTTCCTCGCGAATGATCCGGCGGATTTCGTCGAAGGCCGCTGACTGCAGGCGGGCCTTGTCGAACGGAGTCGTGCCTGTGAGCAGCTCGTACAACAACACACCGAGCGAGTAAATGTCGCTCCGCGTGTCGACATCGATTGCGCTGAGTGCCGCCTGTTCGGGGCTCATGTACAGTGGCGTGCCGATCATCTGGGCGAAGCCTGTGAACAGCGTCTTGTCGGTGAGTTGTCCGCTGGTTGCTTTGGCGATGCCGAAGTCGATGACTTTCACGACCGACTTGTCATCATGCAGCGTCACCAGCACGTTTGTCGGCTTGATGTCGCGATGGATAATGCCCTTCTGATGCGCGTGCTGCACCGCCTGGCAGACGGTGACGAAGAGTTCGAGACGCGCCCGTGGCGGCAAGTGCGCCTGGTCGCAATAGTCGGTGATCGGCTCGCCCCTGACGAGTTCCATCACAAAGTACGGACGACCGGTGTCGGTCGCGCCCGCATCCAGCACTTTGGCGATGTGGGGATGGTCCATCAGCGCCAGCGCCTGCCGCTCGGCCTCGAAGCGGGCGATGACTTCGCGGGTATCCATACCCGGCTTGATGACCTTGATCGCCACCTTCCGTCGGACCGGCGCTGACTGTTCGGCCATGAACACGACCCCAAAGCCCCCCTCGCCGATCTGCTCCAGGAGCTTGTAGGGGCCGATGACCGTGCCGAGGGTCTCGGTCAGCGGGCGTTCGGTAACGGTGGGCATGTACGCCGCCGCCGCGGGCGTCTGCAGAAAGCTGCCGACGTCGTCCTGGGCTTGCAGCAACTCTTCAACGCGGCGTTTCAAGTCGGAATCGCCGCGACATGCTCCCGTGAGATATCGCTCTCGGTCTTCCGCCGATGTGATATGACGGGCCGCGATGAAGATGTCTAGTTCACTCATGTTCAATGAATTCCCGGACTTCCCAGGCGTGGGAGGCGAGGTTTCAGACTACAACGCGCAATCTGCGCTCCGATCGCGCAGTCAATTCCGAAGAAATCTGGAAGTTCACTCATTTACTTCTTGCAGCTCGCGAAAAAGCCAGGCGCGTGCATAAGCCCAAATGTCGTCTGCGGTTCGAGGCGATACGTGCAATACCTCGGCTGCGTCTGCGATCGACAGACCGGCGAAATAACGCAGCTTCACCAGTTCCGCGGCACGAGAGTCAACGGCTTCCAGCCGACTCAATGCCCCATCCAGCGCGAGCACGTCGTCGTGTGACTCAGACGCTACGATGGACGCCGCGTCGAGCGTCTCCTTCCGCCAGCCTCCTCCGCGTTTGGCGCTGTGACGTCGGCGGGCGCTGTCCACAAGAATGCGCCTCATCGCCTCTGCCGCAGCAGCAAAGAAATGCCCTCGGCTGTCCCAGTGGCGGACTTGCTCTCCATCTACCAGACGCACAAAGGCTTCATGCACCAGCGCTGTGGCCTGTAGTGTGTGATCGGGAGCCTCTTGGGCCATCCGTGCTGCAGCGAGTTTGCGCAGTTCTTCGTACACCAGCGGCAACAGTTGCTCTGCTGCATGGGGATCACCCTGCTCGATCGACGCCAGAATCTGAGTGACGCCGGTCATTTAGGATTCCGCCAGCACCGCGAACCTCGACCGCATTACCCGGTTGCCGGATTGGGGTTGGTGGTCATTGTGACACCAGCCTGTGATGTCCGCCAGTCAGTATCGAGAACGGCTGGTACCGAAGTGACGTGATCGCGAGCCATTCAACCGATTCAAATCGATGACGTTCAATGAAACACGAACCTGCAACAGTTATGCGAACTCGGCGCATGTGCCCAGCTTTGCGAACCCACTCCGGTCCCATCGCCCGTAGCGAGATGCCGCCCCCCCAGTGGGCTCGACGTCTGCTCCTTGAACTATTCATTCCGCCGACGGCAGAGAAGGAGGCGTGTGCGCCCCGTCTTTGAACACCCTTGTTGTTCTTGCTGCAAATCGCGATCTTCAGGCGGCGATAAAACCACTTACCTTGAGGAACTGCGAGAAATGCAATGGCTAAGAAACAATCGGCGAAACGGGGTGGACGTATTGTGCTGCGGACGGGCGAAGCATTGGTTGAAGGCGAACACGGTTGGTCGGCCGCCGAACCCGAAGTCGTCATTGGCGAACTCGATGGGCCCGTCGGCTACGCGATTGCCAATCTGCTGGGTGATCAAATCAAGGGGCACTCGCGGGTCTTTGCCATTCTGAATTGCGACGTGCAAGTCCGCCCGACGACGCTGATGGTTAGCAAGGTTACCGTCAAGGACGAGAAATACACCAACATCTTGATGGGCACGGTCCAGGCAGCTATCGCCAACGGTGTGCTGGACGCCGTTCGTGCTGGTGATATCCCGAAAAAGAAAGCCAACGATTTGGGGATCATCGTATCGGTATGGCTCGATCCGAGCGTCGTTTCGGAAACGATCGACCATCGCGTCCTCTTTGATACTCACCGCGCGGCGATTGCGAAGGCCATTCACAAGGCCATGCATCACGAGCCAAGTATTGAATGGCTATTGCAGCACCAGGCGGACACCGTCCATTGCTTCCACCAAATGGCGTTGGACGGAGAGCTTGGCTAGGTAGCTGACGGAGGCAATGAAGGATGCCGATGGCGCGACGATCCGATTTCCGCGTCGTGGAAACAGCGGCCGTCGCGAGCTCGAAGAGGGAGAGCCGCCCGCGTGTACGTGGTGCGTCTGTGCATTTTGCAGGTTCGTGTCCGCTGAACCTGCTCTGGTCCAATCGACGTCCAATCGACCGGAGCCGCAATATCCGCATCCGAAACTCGAACCGATTCCGCAGCTGAGCTGAGCGGGCGGTTCTTATGAACCGAATCTGAATCACTGAATCGTTGTCACGCCCCGTGACCTTTGGGATCTGTCCCAGGGTCACGGGGCTTTTTATTTTCCACCCCCAGAGAAGGAGTCCAACTCATGACGCAACGTGAACTGAACCATGCGGTGGCCCGGCAGACGGGCGAATCGGTCCGGACGATCGAACGGCTCGGGTTCCTGCTGTCGGAACCCGAAACGGAATTTGCGGATC
>JANNSB010000699.1:0-12258 GCA_031402175.1 Planctomycetaceae bacterium | reverse complement strand
ACCAGATCGCGTCTTGGGGAAAGCGCGCTTGCGAAACATCCTCGAACAGCAAGGCCCCCAGCGTAAACAAGAGCGTGCCGACGATGTTGTGCCAGAACATCAATGGTCCCGGGGCGGCGGTCTGGACGGCGTGTTTCGTGTAGCAGACCTTCACGGCCAGAATCACGCTGCTGAGGAGCATCACCAGATCCCCCGCGAGCGTCACGGGATCGGGTTGCTCCGCATTCCCCGATTCGCCAGACGACTGCTGAAACAACAGCAGCACTCCGACAAAAGCGATGAGCATGCCGGCGAGTTGCGACGGCCTCAGGCGATGAGTGCGGGTGATGAAGTGCTCGTATCCCGCGACCCAGAAGAGAAACGTGTTGATGATGACCGAGGCATGCGAGGTGCTCGACCATTCGATGCCGATATTGAATGTCCAGATCTGCGCGAACAGCATCGCGCCCAGCAAAACGGTCGGCAACCAGTCGCGGCGGGACAGACCGAGCCGGCTCCCTTCCCAGCGACACCAGAGCCAGAGGACCACCAGCGTGCTGGCGAAACGAATCGCGCCGAGCAGCAGCGGGGGCACGGTGTCGGCCGCGATGCGGGTGCCGACGGCGGTCCCGGCCCAGAGAACCGAGATTAACGTCGTGAGCGCGACGGACCAGAAATCGAGCGGCTTGTCCTGACGAGGCGCGCGCTGACTAAGGCTAGCGCCGGTGATGACCGGAGTCTCCTGGCTCACGTCACTGGGGCCTCATGCTGGACCGGAAGTATGGGGAGTCTCGCCCGGAGTGACGTTGGGCCGAGGCGCACCGGCGGCCAACTGCTGCTCGCGCTGTTCCGCAGCCGCCACGCCTGACAGCGGCAGCCCAGCGGACTGCGCCGCTTCGCCATCGTAAACCTCATCAATCGGCGTGGCATCGACCGATCTTCGCAACAACAGGTAGGTGATGGAGGCGGCCGACCAGAAGAACGAGGCCACGAATCCCGCGATCGCGGTCGCCCAGAGTTTGAGCCAGAAGCCTGCCAGCTTACCCGACAGTGCGGGCTTCTCGGCCGGCAGCTCGCCGTTGCGAAGAATGGGAGGTGTCGAAGCCGTGATGGCATCGATGCCTGCATGTCCGCCGGCCGCGGTCTCCGCCAGTTGAGCGGCGGATGAGGCAACCGTCACCAGAAACACAAAGACGATCGAGCCGTACAGGGTCGTCAATACCAGCAGCCACAGGGCGTACCAAGGCCGTCCGAATATATAACTGAACGCGCGAGTGAAGCCTTCAAACGAGTCTCCACGATCGACCGCCATGGTGCAGACCATCAGCGGCCAGCCGGCAGCCAGCAGCATCAGGATGATGGCGATGCCCAAACCGCAGAGCAGGTCGATGATCCACAAGGCTCCGACAAACGGACGCAGCCAACTCGCATAGGCGATCCATCCGCCAAGGCGACAGACGAGGTAGAGTCCCATCAAGGCCACCGACGGCAGGATCACCGAACCCAGGGCGCTCGGCAACTGCCCCGCCGAGAACTTGAGCGATCCCCTCAATGAAGGAGACTCGCGGCTGGCGAACTCCAGCACGACGATCCGCGCGATGGCGACGCCGAATGCCGACCAGACGAGCAGTGCCCAGATCAGCTTGCACCAGGCGACGGCGGCCGACGACCAGGTGCTGTCACTCGAAAACAGCACGGCTGCCGGCTCGATCACCGTGCGTGCGGGCCAGAGGATGATCGCCCCCGCGTCGAGGGAACTCGCGACGACCGCGCGCGGCGAATGCGCCATGTCATGAATTCTCGGCGTCGACCGGATTGCCGGGACGCGCACCAGATTGTAGTAGTCAATCGGCGCAGCGGATTCCGCGTCGGCGGGGTCCGTGACTTCATGCCGCTCGAAGAATCCCGGCTGCCAGGGCCAAGTCGTGCGTGGCAGTCTTTCGTCGTCGCTGACATTGCTGGGCTGCCGCATCTGTGGCGAAAACGGCATCCACGAGATTGCGTATCCCCCCGCGGCGAGCAGCAACGCAGCGGCCATGCCGAGAATCAGCACTCTCAGGCCGATCGCCAGTCGAAAGGCGCGGAACAGATTGATCCAGGGAAAGAACTTGCGGAGCCTGAAGCCCTCGGATTCCACAAACTGTTCCTGCAGCGTATCGCTCATTGTCGGTTCTCCTCACGGGTGTGGACGAGAGTATAACCGAACTCTCGATGAGAAGAACCAGTTGCAAAGCCGGGAGGGCGAGGCTCCTGCCGAGCCGATACCAAAGATCAATGTTGCAACTTCGTGCGGCTCCGCGGGAGCGTCGCCCTCCCGTTCAAGTCGCAGTCACTTCCCACGGGTCAGCCTCTGGAACCGCTGCCGCAGGTCCTGAGTGACCGGGCCGGGCTTGCCGTTGCCGATTTCGCGGCCGTCGACCTTCACGACGGGGATCACTTCGGCCGCCGTGCCCGTCAGGAAGCATTCATCGGCGATGTAGACATCGTGCCTCAGCATCGGGGCCTCGCGAACCGTCAGTCCGGCCTCGCGTGCCAATTCGAGCACGGCGTTGCGAGTGATGCCTTCCAGAATGCCCGACTCGGTCGAGGGCGTCCAGAGGATCCCACGATGCACGATGAAGATATTGTCCCCGGTGCACTCGGCCACTTCTCCCTTGTGATTAAGCATGATGGCTTCGAGACACCCCGCATCGGTGGCCTCGATCTTCGCAAGTATGTTGTTGAGGTAATTGAGCGACTTGATTCGCGGACTGAGAGCGCCCGGATGGTTCCGCATCGTGCTCGCCGTGATGATCGACAACCCGTGCTCGTAGTGCTCTTCGGGATAGAGCGAGATCGTGTCGGCAATGATGATGACCCGCGGATTGGCCGTCTTGCGAATATCGAGACCCAGCGAACCGGCCCCCCGCGTCACGACCAGGCGCACATAGCCATCGGAGATGCCATTCGCGGCCACCGTCTCTTCGACGGCTCGTGACATCGCCGCCGGCTCCATGGGAATCTCCAGCCGGATGGCCTTGGCGCAGTCATACAATCGCCCGACATGCTGATCGAGGCGAAACACCTTGCCGCCGTAAACACGGATGCCCTCGAAGACGCCGTCGCCGTAGAGCAGACCGTGATCGAAGACGCTGACGCTCGCCTCTTCTTTATCGACAAGCTTGCCGCTGATGTAGACCTTGGACATGGATGGAGTCGTTGGAATTTTTTAAGGTGGGCCGTTCGCGGACACCGTGATTCGGCGCTGGTTCAGTGTAAATGTTCATTCGTCATTTGTCCTTGGTCATTTGTATGGATCAACTCGCCGGTTCAATGTCTGAAGTGCCGTCGGCCGGTGAAGATCATCGCCAGGCCGTGCTCGTTGCAGCTCGCGATGACTTCGGGATCCCCTTTGGATCCCCCCGGCTGGATGACGGCCTTGACGCCGTGTCTCGCCAGTTCATCGACACCGTCGCGGAACGGGAAGAACGCATCCGACGCGACGACCGCCCCCTGGCTGCGATCTCCCGCCTTGTGAGCCGCGATGAAGGCCGAATCGACGCGGCTCATCTGCCCTGCCCCGACGCCGACGATCGACCGGCCCTGACAAAGCACGATGGCGTTGGATTTCACATGCTTGCAGACCCGCCACGCGAAGCGTAACTGCGCGAGTTCCGACTCGGTCGGCTGGCGCTCGGTGGGAATCGTCCATTCGGTTTCAGGGTCGGCTCCTTCGTCACGATGCTGCACGAGCATGCCGCCCGTCACTCGGCGATACTCCCAGGTCTCGCCGTATGATTCTGAAAGCGAAGGGCACTCCAGCAGCCGGACGTTCGCCTTCCACTTAGGTTTCGTGGTCAACATCTGCAAGGCTGCGGGTTCGAAGCCGGGAGCGATAATGGCTTCGATGAACCGATTCGGTTCGCACAGCATTTCGGCTGTGGCTGCATCCAACGGGCGATTGAAACCGATAATCGAGCCAAACGCACTGACGGGATCTCCGGCATAGGCGGCCGTGAATGCACCAGCCAGCGTCGAGTCTTCGGCACATCCACAGGGATTCGTGTGCTTGATGACGACGCACGCGGGATCAGCGAACTCCCGCACGATCGACAATGCGGCATCGAGGTCGAGTAGATTGTTGTAGGACAGTTCCTTCCCATGCACTTGACGCGCCGACGCCAGCGTCCCGGGCAAGACAGGCTGCTCGGCATAGAACGCGGCGGGCTGATGTGGGTTCTCGCCGTATCGCAAAGGCAGTTGCCGATCGAGCGTCAGCGTCAAGCGGCGGGGCAGTTCGCAATCGTCATCGGGAGGCGTGGTGATCTTGAGGAAGTAATCGGAGATCGCGCGATCATACCTGGCCGTTATCTCGAAGGCGGCGGCGGCCAGTTCGCGACGAAACTCGAGAGTCAACTCGCCCTGGTTCAATGCTTCAATCACTCGCGAGTATTGGGCAGGACTGCTGACGATCGCCACATGGGCGTGGTTCTTGGCGGCCGACCGCACCATGCTCGGCCCGCCGATGTCGATCTGCTCGATGCATTCCGCGATCGAGACACCTTCGCGGGCGATCGTCTGCTCGAAGGAGTAGAGATTGATGACCACGATCGGAATCCGGCGAATGCCGTGCTCGTTCATCGACGCGACGTCGCTGGCGTGGTCGGGCCTTCCCAGCAGTCCGCCATGCACGCGCGGATGCAGCGTCTTCAGGCGTCCCTCCATCATCTCCGGGAACCCGGTGTAAGTGGAGACATCGGTCACGGGCAGGTCATGCTGCTGCAGATGGCGCGATGTACCGCCCGTCGACAGCAGTTCGTAGCCGTGCTTCACCAGCGCCTGCGCCAGCAAATGCAGGTCGGTTTTGTCAGTAACGCTCAGCAGGGCAAAAGGTGCGCTCATCGTGCCTTCAATGTGAATGGCGGCGGTCAGTCTCGGCAGTCCGGATTTTAGACCCCCCGTCCCGCGACGCAAACAGAGACGGTTGATGGGATCCCGGCGGCCGTGTGTGCGTCAAGAAAGTCGGTGGATTCAGTTTCTCCTTCTCCCCCGCTGGAGAGCATGATTCGTGACAGTGTTTCGATGTGGGGGAGAGGGAAGATGTCTAGCTCAAAGTGCGATCATCCGTAGCGGGTTGCGCCAATCCTCTCCCTTGACAGAACCATTCATGAGCTATGGTCAATGAGGCACGTTGCGAAATGTGTACGCGGCGGCCGTACAACCGATACGACCGTCGATAGTTCGAGTCTTCCCCCGACCATCGCCAAGGGCCAAAAAACGATGACCCTCACCTCCAGTCTGCTGTCCGAAGTCTTTGCTCCGCTGGGCAAGCCGGACGAATTCATCCCGCGCGCTCCGCGGCAGTTGAGCGAAATGCAACTCCCCGAGTCGCTGATCGAGTCGCTGATCCTCAAGAGTCTCCTCAACCTGGGATCCATCCAGGGGCGTGATGTCGCCGGCTACATCAAGTTGCCGTTCGGGCTGATCGAGCCGGTCATGTCGCGGATGAAGTTGCAGCAATTCATCTCGCATCGCGGCTCGGACGCCGTCCACGATTACAGGTACGAACTGACTCCCGAAGGTCACCGCAGCGCGCAGCGGTACAAAGAAGTCTCTCCGTACTTTGGGGCCACGCCCGTCACGCTGGATGATTACATCGCGAGCGTCACGGCCCAGTCGCTCCGCAAGCAGAAGCCCACTCCCGAGCGTATCAAGACGGCGTTTGCCGACATGTCGCTGCATCCTCGCGTGTTCCGGCAAGTGGGACAGGCCGTGCGGGCGGCCCGCGCCTTGTTCCTGCACGGCTCGCCGGGCAACGGCAAGACCAGCGTCGCCCAGCGCATCTGCAAGGCATACGGCGAGTCGATCTGGATCCCGCGCACTCTGTACATCGACGGCGAGATCGTGCGCCTGTTCGATCCGACAGTTCATGAAGCACTCGACAACGGTTCCTCACCCTATCTGGACGAACGCTGGGTCCGCATTCGCAGGCCGACGATCATGGCCGGTGGTGAATTGACCATGCAGAACCTGGAACTCACTCCGATCGCCGGCACCGGCGTTTGCGAAGCCCCCCTGCAGCTCAAGGCAAGCTGCGGCGTGCTCGTGATCGACGACTTCGGCCGGCAGCAGATGAGTCCCGACACGCTGCTCAACCGCTGGATCGTGCCTCTGGAAACGGGCTACGACTTCCTGAACTTGATGAACGGCAAGAAAGTCCGCGTGCCGTTCGATCAGATGCTTGTCTTCTCGACCAACCTCGAGCCGCGTCAACTCGTGGACGAGGCGTTTCTCCGCCGGATTCCGTACAAAGTCGAAGCCGTCGATCCGTCTGAAAGCGAGTTCGTCGCGTTGCTCAAGCAGATGGCGGCCAAGTTCGACGTGGCGATCGATGATGCCTCGATCCACTACCTGCTGGACCAGCACTATCGGGCGAAACAGCGACCTTTCCGCTATTGCCACCCGCGCGACCTGTTGCAACAAGTGACGATCGCCGCCGACTTCCTGGGCAAGTCCGCCACGTTCAATCCCGAACTGATCGACATGGCGGCCGAGAACTACTTCGTGGATCTGCTGGCGAAGTGAGTTCGCGCTGCGTGGCTATGGCGAAGGAGCCCACAGCTTACATCGCGCGCTTCCGATGCTGTGATGTGACCACCGTGCCCGCCAGCATGTCGCCGATGCGCTGATGACGCCGTGAATAGATTACGGCAATCCCGGCCGGCAGCCCGCCCAGCAACAGGGGATTCACTTCGAGTAAACGAGTGGCCGTTCGAATCAATGCGCACTGCCAGGTGCACCGTTCTCCGTTGAGTTGCAGCACGCGCAACCCGTAGAGCGCCTTGCCCGGGGTCGTCGAAAACACGGCCTCGCAAACGAAAAAGTACACTAGGTACAGCAGACATCCCGCACCACCGAGAATCCATTTCGGAATCGATGGGAAATGCTCTTCGGCAATGTTCGTCAACATGACCCCGCCGACGGCAAGCAGCAACAAGGCGCCGAGATTGTCCACTCCGGCGGACATGTAACGCTTCGGACGAGAAGTCCCCGTCAATGCGATTTGCCCATCCGGCATCATGACTGCGGGACGGCGCATCGCCCACGCGCCCGCAAACATTGCGACCGCGGCGACAAGCACCGACGCAACGAGTTCCTCGACGTGATCCACGAGTCGAACGCCCTGTAATGCCGGAAATGACGGCGGTCATTCTGACAAATAGGCGTTTCCCGATCCAGGAAGTCGCGAATCGATGCGCATTCAGCCGACGGCAGTTCCCGCGTCAACCGCACCGGACCGCCACTCGCCAGTGGGGGAAGAAATGCGATTACGCCGTGCGGCGAGCGTGCAGCACTTCTCCCGATTCGATCGGGCGGATCGCGTCGGCGTCGACGGTGATGAGAGCGATCGTCGCGCCACCGCCGTCGACGAACTCAACCTCATAGGCCCGCCCCGCCTCATAGACGTGTACGACGGTCCCCACGTCGCCACGGCTCAGCTTCGTGTGCGGCGGGTCGGAATCGAGTACGACCAGAGAGTGTTCTGCGATCAAGGTGAATCGTCCGGATAGGCGGTCACAGGTAATAGTGCGAAATCGATCGCCTGCTCCGCATATCTTCATCGCACTCTAATGCCGAAGCAATGCATGGCATTCAGGCGACGGCATCGCTCGACGCAGCCGCGCCCGCAGGATTCTCCACTGCGATCCATTCCGTCAGCAGCAGCTTGTCGTAGCGCTGACCCTGCGTGTCGTAGAAGTAGACGACATTCGAGTCGCACGACCAGATCGCCCCCAGGCGAATGCTGCGCGGGCCCCAGAGCGTGAACTGCACGGCACATGACTTGCCTCGCGATTTCAGCGGCGACTCCTGCAACGTGAACTGATCCCCGAGAAGGTTTTCCTTCCGGCACAGTTCAATGTGCACAAAGCGGCGCAGGTCGTCGAGCGTGTGAATCTGGTCGGGTGACATCAGGGGAGGCGCTTCCAGAGATTGACCGAACCGCAATGATCGCGCGCCCCGGCCGACGGGACGATCGTCACAACCGGTCGAGGCGGACCATCGGCCATCGCGGGGCAACCTGTGTATCGTCTGCCCGGGCTTGAGGCTTGAGGCGTGGGGCGTGGGCGGTGCGGGACGACGCCGGGAGTGGCTGGCCGTGCGGTTCGTACCTCTCGCAGAGCCGCGCACGTAGTAAGCGGCGGTGGTCGCACAATTCTGCTCTTTCCGCTGACTTCGTGCGCGGCTCTGGGCCGTTCTTCTTGACCAATCCGCCTTTGTTCCCCAGAATACATAAACGATTGTTCAAGCGTCGGTGGCTCGCCATCATCAGGTTTGGCCGATGCCTTGAATTCCTGCCCACCTGATCGCGGTTCGTCTCTCGCCCTACCCACCTTCGAGAGGTGAACTGCCCTGAAACTGGCGGATCATGAACCGATCCCCCCACCTGCCAGTCGTTGGCGGCCACATGATGTGGCCGGTCGCCCTCGTTCTGCTCGCGGCCTGCCTGCCCGCTTTCGCCGCCGACGCCCCGCCGCTGCATCTGCAGATCGACCAGTTGATCGCCGCGGGGACGGAGAATTACCAGGGTATCGCCGCCCCCATTGCCGATGACGCCGAGTTCCTGCGCAGGGTCAGCCTCGACCTGGTCGGTACGATTCCGACCGTGGATGAAACCCGGGCTTTTCTGGCCGATGCCGATCCCAACAAGCGAACCGTCCTCGTCGACCGGCTGCTGGCCGACCCCCAGCACGCCCGGCAGCTTGCCTGCTGGATCGACAACTGGCTGATGCAACGCCGCCCACAGGCATCGGTGCCGCTCGATCAATGGGAAGGATTCCTGCTGACGGCCTGCAAGGAAGACCGTCCGCTCAACATCACCGTGCAGGAGATGCTGTCGAACGATGGTTCAACCGTCGACAACCGCGGGCCGGCCCAGTTCATCCTCGGTCGCAATGCCGACAAGGATGTACTCACTCGCGACATCAGCGCCCTGCTGCTGGGGACGAGTCTCGAATGCGCGCAGTGCCACGACCATCCACATGTCGGCACCTTCCTGCAAAGGCACTACCACTCGCTGTCGGCGTATATGGTGCGGAGCAGTCTCTTCACCAACACCGACGGCGTCGTGATGCTGGCGGAGACCGCGGATGGTGAGTCGACGTTCGAGGACGTGTTTCTCATCAAGGCGAAGACATCGCCCGGTCCGCAGAACGCATCTCCCGCGGTGTTCGATGGCCCGCCCATCGATGAGCCTGCGTATGCCGAGGGAGAAGCGTATGAAGTCGCGCCGGCCGAGGGTGTGAGGTCGATGCCCAAGTTCAGTCGGCGCTCGATGCTGGCCTCCGCCGTCGTGAACGATCCGCACTTTGCCCGCAACGTAGCCAATCGCCTCTGGGCCATGCTGCTGGGCAGCGGATTGGTCGAACCGCTCGAGATGCTGCACGCGGACAACCCGGCGACTCATCCGGAACTGCTCGATCTGTTGACGCAGGAGTTCACCACTCACGAGCAGCGATTGAACTATCTGATTCGCGAGATCGCACTGAGCGACACGTATCAACGCTCCAGCAGATCGGTTGATGCCGCCGGCCTGGTCATCGATTCGCCGGCGCCGGAGACATTCGCACAATCACCGCTGAGGCCGCTCACCCCCAGGCAGTTCGCGCACGCCGTGCTCGAGGCCACGGGCGAAACGGGAAATCATCGCAGCGCGCTCGGCGAGGGAGTCACGGAAGAGTCGCTGCATCAGGCGTTGCTGAGTTACGAAAGCGCTTTCAAGAATCTGCTGCAGGCACCGGCGGGCCAGCCGGATGGCGACTTCGAGGCTCTGGTGCAGCATGCCCTCTGGTACTCCAACGAAGGGACACTCAACAACCTGATCGCGCCGCACGGCAACAACCTGGCGACACGGCTCGCGCAGTATCCGCCCGAACAAACCCACGCACTGATTGAAGAGATGTTCCTGGCAACGCTCACTCGTTTGCCGACCGCAAATGAAGAAGTGTTGATGACCGACTACATGATTCACGCCACGCCGGAAGCCAGATCCCAGATGATCCAAGACGCCCTCTGGGCCCTCGTGACCGGCGCGGAGATGAGATTTAACCACTGATGAGAGGAGTCAGGAGTCCAGCCTTTAGGCTGTCAGATGCAGGCTAAAGCCTGGACTCCTGAATCCTGACTCCTGACCCCTTCCAACCATGCACTGCACATACTCCTGCCGATCGGCTGAACATCACTCACGTCGCTCGTTCATCAAGGGGGCCGCCGGGTCGATGGGCATGCTCGGTTTCTCCGGCATGGTACGGCCGGCGGCTGCCGAGGATCTCGCCTCGCGACAGAAACAGGTCGTCGTCTTCTGGCTGCATGGCGGCGTCAGCCAGTTGGAGACGTGGGATCCCAAGCCCGGAACCGACACCGGCGGCCCGTTTATCCCCATCGAAACCAGCGTGCCGGGAATTCAGATCTGCGAACTGCTGCCGTACACGGCGCAGCAAATGCATCACCTGTCGCTGGTCCGCAGCATCAACACGGCCGAGGACGATCACGGCAAGGGGGCGATCATCATGGAGACCGGCCGGCGCGAGACGCCTGGCTTCGAGTATCCGTACCTGGGGTCGGCATTCTCGTCGCTCCTCGCCCCGCCCGACAGCCCCTTGCCCGGCTATGTCAACATCAGCGGGAACGGCAGCGCCCGCGATGCAGCGTTTCTCGGCCCCAGGCACATACCGCTCAGTCTTGGTGACGGCGGCGAACCTTCCTACATGGGCCGTCCGGGACATCTCACCGCCGAGGCTGATGCGGCGCGGCGACTGTTGCGAAACAACCTGAGTCAAAACTTCTCTCTCGGCCGCCGGGCCGCCGACGCCGAGGTCTACAGCGCATCGTTCGATCAGGCCGCTTCGCTGATGGGTCAACGGCAGATCTTCGACTTGAGTACAGTGTCCGACACCGACTGGGAACGCTATGGCCGGCATCCGTTCGCGACCCGCTGCGTGCAGGCTCTCAAGCTCATCGAAGCCGGCGTGACGTTCGTGAAGGTCGGTCATACGAACTACGACACGCACAGCGAAAACTTCAACTTCCATATCGAGCAACTGGGAGAGTTCGATCGGCCATTCGCTGCGTTCGTCGCCGACTTGGCTGATCGCGGTCTGTTGGCGCACACGATGATCGTCGTGATGTGCGAGTTTGGTCGCACGCCGCGGATCAATCACAAGATCGGCCGCGATCACTGGTCGGCTGCGTGGTCGATCGCCCTCGGCGGCGCGGGAATCAATCCCGGCATGGTCGTCGGACGCACCAACGCCAACGGTACCGCCGTCGAGGACCGCGAAGTGAACGGCGGGCACCTGTTCCACACGTACTACAGGGCCGTCGGCCTGAACCCGCGCGACGACTTCTGGCACAACGGCCGCCCCTTCGCGAAAGCCGACCCCGAAACAGACGCGATCGAGGAACTGCTGGCATGAGCAATAGACTGAAGGCTGAAGGCTGGAGGCTGAAGCAAGTGGCACAGACATTCCTGTCTGTGTGTTTCATCGGCCTCACTTCGCAGACGATGGCAGATGACGCCGCCGCGACTGATCCTGCTGCGGAGGCCACGCCCGTCGAACTGCCGCCGATCGTTGATCCCAATCCGGCGCAAGCTCTGCGGTACACCGAGATCGAGATCGCCCGCTACATGACGCAACTGGCCGAGCTGCAAACGCAACTCGAGCTCGTCGCACTCGAATCGCAGAAGGCCCAGACCGAACTGACACAGGCCCAGGGCGCACTCACTCTCGTTACGGGCGAAGTCGACCAGGCAACGGCCACCGTGAACTCCGCTCAAGCCAGCGTGGCTGCGGCCGTCGCGTCGCTGCAGACGGTGGAGACCACTCAGCAACTGATGACGCTCAATGTCGAGACGGCCCGGCAGGCACTTGCCGTCGCGGAACAGGCGCTGGCCGAAGTTGCCCCGCTGATCGAACAGTCTCAGAAAGAATTGCAAGACGCCCTCGCCGCCAAGTCGATCATTGATGAATCGATCGCGAGTGCGCAGCAGCGGTCGACCGATGCCACACTCACTCCCGAACAGCAGGCCGAAGCGAGCGCGCAGCTTCAGCAGGCTCAACTGGCCCAGGGCCTCACCGATCGGCTGGCCGCCGACCGCACGGCCGCCCACGATACGGTCTTTCAGCAAACCGCCGCCGCACGCGTGACTCATGCGGAGGCACAGATCGCCTACAACCAGACCCTCTCGGCTCAGACTCAGGCCGCGGCCGACCTGACGAATGCGCAAGCCGTGGTGGCGAC
>JANNSB010000698.1:0-3569 GCA_031402175.1 Planctomycetaceae bacterium | reverse complement strand
GAAGACCTGCTCAACCTGATCTCGAGCCAGTTCGGCGGCGATCTGGTGGTCCAGAAGGTGTGGACCTATGACAGCGGCGTTGGGGCAGGCGGAGCGGAAATAGTGGCCTACGACGAGGCTTCGAAGCGATTGTTCGTGACGAATGCCGCAACCGATCGCATCGAAGTGCTGGATGTCGAGAATGGAACCAAGGTCGGCGAACTCGACCCGCTCGGATCCCCGAACAGCGTGGCCGCCCACAACGGGCTGATTGCCGTGGCGGCCGAAGGGGCGACCGTGCAGTCCATCGGTCACGTCGCGTTTTTTGACGGGCGAACTTTGGCGTTCATTCGTACTGTCCCCGCAGGCGCGTTGCCCGACATGGTCACGTTCACGTCGGACGGCAAGTTCGTGCTCGTGGCCAACGAAGGGGAGCCGGATACCGACTATGTCAACGACCCGGAAGGTTCCGTGACGATCATTGATCTCAAGCGTGGAATCAACAACGCCACGGCGCGAACCGCCTCGTTCGCTCCCTTCAACTCTCGCAAACAGCAACTGATTGATGCAGGCGTCCGCATCTTTGGCCCTGGCAGTGACGCGGACGGACTCGCGACCGTCGCTCAGGATTTGGAACCAGAGTACATCGCGACGGACGGCACGACGGCATATGTTGTCTGCCAGGAAGCGAATGCGATCGCCACGATCGATATTCGCACGGCTCGCGTTCTGCGGATCGATCCACTCGGCTTCAAGGATCACAGTCTCGTGGGCAATGCGATCGACGCCTCGAACAGCGACGGCGCCATCAACATCACGAATTGGCCTGTGTATGGCGCGTACATGCCCGATGCCATCGCGACGTTCACCTATTTCGGCCGGACCTTCATCGTGACCGCCAACGAAGGCGACGCCCGCGAGTACGATGGATTCAGCGAGCTCTCACGAGTGCGGCCCCTCCTTCTAGACCCCGATGCATTCCCCGACGCGGCGACGCTGCAGGCCAATGTCAACCTCGGCCGGCTGAATATCACCACCACGCTCGGCGATACGGACGATGACGGCGACTTCGACGAGTTGTACTGTTACGGCGCACGCTCGTTCTCGATCTGGACCCCTGATTTCACGGGACGCCTGCGGTTGATTTACGACAGCGGCGAAGACTTCGAGCAGATCACCGCCGATCGGTTGCCGGCATTCTTCAACTCCACCAATTCCGCAGCCGACTTCGATTCCCGCAGCGATGACAAGGGCCCCGAGCCCGAAGCCGTCGCCATCGGCACCGTCTTCGGCGGGCGCTTCGCCTTCATCGGTCTGGAGCGGATCGGCGGCATCATGATCTACGATCTCACACAGCCGACTCAACCAGAGTTCGTCGACTACATCAATGATCGATTCGACGCGCCTGGTGGAGATTCGGGGCCGGAATGCGTGGTCTTTGTGCCATTCCTGAAGAGTCCACTGGTGACGCCGATCATTGCCGTTGCCAACGAAATCAGCGGCACCACGAGCGTCTATCGCGTGAGCCGGGACTTCACCCTGCCGCCCTGGTTGGCGGATTTGTTTGCCGGCGTCATTCCGGATCTGTTCTGAGGTGTTTACGCCACCCCTCCCTTGAGCGAGCCTGCGTTGCACGACCCCTCGCACGGCTTGCTCGGGAGGGTTCTCTCTGCGTCTCTTCTGCAGAGCATGCACCGAGTCTTATCGAACGTCATGGCAAGCGTAATCCCAAGGGTGCTGGACTCGCATACAACTTCCGCAGCAGAAATAACAACACGAATCCCGTCATAACTCCATAGGCCGCACCGCCGATGGCACCCGCAGCGGCGGTTCCAAGAACGCCTAGCACTCCATCCCGCGATGCGAACGCGAACAGGACCACACCGAGACAAGTGGCGATCGCACTCCCCCATACCCACCAACAGGCATTGGGAATGCAGCGCCGCATGACGAACCACTGGGCGGCTCCCAGGACGCATCCGCCGGCGGCGGCCGCAACGATGAAACCGGCTCCCGTTTCTTGACCAGCCTGCCCGACGCTGATACCAAAGATCGCGGCGAGCGCCATCGCGCCGCCGAGCGTTCCAACCGTAGTGGACGCCACCCACCAGCCGACTCTGGCGAAAAGTTGACGCAAGACCAGCCATTGCGTTGTCCCGATCAACAATCCGGGCAAGAGGAAGACCGCAGCCGACTCAATTAAGGCGAGTCCGATGTGTAATTGCAAATCTCCGCCGACAGAACGGAGGGCGCCAATGGCCAAGATTCCGGCGCAAGACCCGAGCGTGTTGGCAGCAACCCATGCCAGAAACACGGTTCCTGCGGAAAGGTGGCGAGGCACAGCGCTCATACGAAGACTTCCTTGGATGGTGACGGCACCACTCGTTCTGGGCGCTGCGTCAGCCGCAATGTAACACCGAAAATGGACTTCGGTCGTTGAATCTCACGTTTGAAGGTCAGGCCGCGAGATGCAGGCTGAAGGTGCTTTCCCCTCGGGAATCGGATCGGTCGTGATGCTGCTCGTCGCGGGTATGGTGCTGTCTAAGAAAATCGATGTCCGCTGGTTGATCGCCACAGGTCTGATCGTGATGGCGACCGGGAACTACTCGATGTCGCAGATGAACCTGCAGGTCAACCCTTGCCAGATCATCTGCACGGCAACGCGGTTTTTCAATATGGATAGGAGTTCGAGTTAGATGGCGCATTGATGCCAAAGGAGTTGCGGAAACTCGATTTTACGTTACCCGAACAAACGCGTTGCCGTGGATCATCTGGCCGCGCGTGGTGACTTTCGCTGGCATCTCACTGATCTTCGCGCCGGTGACTGTCGCGGCCTTCATGTACATCCCCACCGAGCTGCGAGGAGCCGCCGTCGGGCTCTTTGCACTCTTGCGAACGAAGGAGGCAGCGTCGGAACGTCCATGGCGAGCGGCGCGACCAGTTTCACGTCGCGGCTAGGCAAGTTTCTTGATTTTCTGAATCCGGCAGTCGCCAGTTTCTCGCACGAGACGACCGGCGCCTTTTTGCAACCGACCGGCGATCCGGCATTGGCTCAGCAGATGACCTGGAAAGTGCTGGCCGATTTGAGACACCAGCAGTCGGTATCGCTGTCGTACTTTGACGACTTTTGCTCTTTGCCTCAATTTCCTCCGGACTCCTCCTCATCGTGGCTTTCATGCGGCGATCGATGGCCGAAAAGGACGCCCATATTGCGGCGGAGTGAGGTGTGGCCTCATCGACTAGCTCGACTAGGCTGCCGATCTGGGTGCGGACAATTTAGGCGATGCTCGGTCTTGTTTGTCTGCGATACAAATGCCACTTTGCTTGGATTGGGTAAGCATTTCAGCTGGGCTCTCTCCATGGCTGCGGAGACCCACTCCGATGGTACGACCGGTCGCATTTGCACTGAGGTGTTGGATGCTCCGGTGCGACACACTCCAGCAATTGAGTAGCTGTCAATCGATTGCGATCGGCCGCCTGCTCTCGACATCGTCTGGCCATTCATCGCGAGTATGAAACAGATGGAAGCACATTGGCCGAACCGGCGTAATGGTCGATCTGCCGTTACACTCACTCGTCCTGCCCAGTTG
>JANNSB010000697.1:0-8949 GCA_031402175.1 Planctomycetaceae bacterium | reverse complement strand
AAAAAAGCGGAAACGGCTGCCCAATTACTTGGGCAGCCGTGAGGGAGGAGGAGGAAGCGGCTGAGGACGTACCAGCGCAATGCGGTGCGCTGGTGATGACCGCCGCTCGCGAAACCGTCGCGTCATCCTTCCTTGAGGCGGGCAGGCCCGATGCTTTTCAGGAAGACTCGATCTACTACGTGACCGACGAGCAGTTCGGATACGTGGCGCACATCACGGGACTGCAAGTCCGCGAGAAGCCGGCGGCCTGCTTCTATTTCGGTTCGTTCTTCGCCGAATCACTCATCCTGTCCGAGACCGGAAACTCGGTGGGCGCGATTCAAGTGGCGGGAACGGCCCAGCCGAACCAGTTGCCGTTCTTCGTGGCTGCCTGCGACTACACATTGATCGGCGAAGAGTTCTTCGCGGCGTCGGCATATCTCTCCGGAGATCCGGACCAGTTGGGAAGCCTGAAGGGGCAGGATGTCGGCAAGATCCTGGTCGGCGCGATCATCATCCTGGGTGTGGGATTGCTGACGCTGGCGCAGATTCCGGCTTTGAAGGATTTTTTCACCCCCGCCGCCGAATACCTCAGAGACACGATTTTGTCATGAATGTCGAGCCGCACGCCGACGCGTGCATCGTCGAGTTGAGCCACTGAATGAAACGCACGGTTCCACTGATCATCACGGGCGTCGCAGGTCTGATCCTGTTCGTGTCGGCGTTCGTTCCTATCATGGTCAAGTTGGGCGAAGACGTCGCGGTGTGGTTCGATCTGCTGGCCGGCATCGCGTTCATCCTGGGGGGCGGCAACCTCCTCAAAGTGCACCTCAAGAAGGTCAGCGACCAGACCGCGGGCTGGGGATACTCCGCCGTTACGATCGTCGCGTTTCTGGCCACGTTGTACGTCGGCCTGTTCAAGCTGGGGGTCACTCCCGAAGCCGAACCGGAAAAGTACGGCGAGTCGTTCGTCATCTATCCGTTGTCCGCGATGCCCACGTTCACCGTGGCAGGTGAGATTCCCGTGCGGACCGACGAAGAGCCGCTGCCGGCATCTGCGGTTCGCAACATGAGCGAAGATGACGGACAGATCCTCTTTCGCGGCTGGATGTCCGAGCAACAGCAACGCGAGCTGCTTGCATACGACCAGCATCGTGTCTGGCAGGAAGCCGTCACGATTCTGTTCGAGGCATCTCAGCCGAAATTACTTCAGGGTCGCATCACGTACTACACCGATCACGAATCGCTGAGCTTCCAGGGCTACATGACCGATACCGACTTCGAGCAGCTCCAGCAAATGCTGGGTAACTCGCCCCAAGCGGTCGATGCAGCGCGTCTACTGAGAACGGCGGCGCAACGCGGAACGACGATTCGAGTCCGCAGGCCGCCGGCAGGGGTCGTCGAGGCCCTCGATCCATCGGCCGCCTTTGCCGACGAGGGCGTTCCAGTCAAATCAGGCGAACGTCGAACTCCTGTTTCCGACTACCTGTTCTTGGGGCCAGACCTGACCGATTTGACGGTTTACGGCCCCCTGACCAAGGCGGACCGAAACAATCTGGCCAACGTCTGGCCGCAATGGGAACCGGTTCGGCCCATCGCCGGTGATGATGCCGATCACTCCGTGGAGTTGAAACGTGAACTGGCCGCCGCGTTCGTGCTGGAACTCGAAACCCACGGCCCCAAGCTGACCGACGACCAGAAGAAGGCGGTCAACGATCAGTTCGCCACGATCACCGATGTCGAGGTCCTGATCAACGCGATCAGGTCGGCAGGTGATGCCGAGGGGGTCGCACTCACGGCGGGCGACGAGCGACTGGTGCGATTTGTCGCGTCCTCGCCCGATATTCCGTTCGAGGAACTTGCCCGCGTGACGCGGTTGACTCCCGGAATGACCGCGGCCGCTCGGGAATTCATGAGTTCCCAGCCCACGCAAGCATTATTCAAGCAGCAGCTCGCGTTCGCGATTCTGAAGGAGGGGCCGCTGTCCTACGAGCAGAAGGAGTTCCTTTTCGCGGACTATCGCGACGAGTTCAAATGGAAGCAGACGGTCGAAATGCTGTTTCTCGATTCTCACGTCACTCTGTACCCCTGGTCGGGAGTGCACGAGCAGGAGGGGTCGTACTTCTGGTGGTGCATCGTTTACCTGTATCGGCCCTTGACATCGACGGTGTTCGCGATGCTGGCGTTCTACGTGGCCTCGGCCGCGTTCCGGGCATTTCGAGCCAAGAACATCGAGGCCCTGCTGCTGCTGGGAACCGCATTCATCATTCTGCTCGGACGCACATTCGTCGGCGTATGGCTCACCGGCTGGATCCCGCAGGAACTTTCGGCGTTCAAGATGGACGAGCTCACGGTGTATGTCATGCAGATCTTCAACGTGGCGGGCAACCGGGCGATCATGATCGGCATCGCGCTCGGCATCGCCTCCACAAGCCTCAAGGTTTTACTGGGCATCGACCGCTCGTATCTCGGATCGGGAGACGACTGACTCCGCCCTCATTCTGATTTTCGTCATGTATCACATCCTGAATAACCTCGATCGGCGCTGGATCTTTCTGGCGATGGCGCTGGCCGTCGCCGTACCGATCCTGGCGCAGATCCAGTCGGTCGAAACTCCGAGCCAGCAGGCGCAGAACGTCTTCGACGAAATTCAGCGCCTGCCTGCCGGTTCACGAGTCCTCATGGCCTGGGACTACGATCCCTCGACCGAAGGCGAACTCGGGCCGATGGCGACGGCCTTTACGCTGCATTGCTGCGAGAAATCGCGCGCCTTGCGTGCCGAGGGACTCGAAGGACTGAAGTTGTACTACGTCACACTGCTCCCGGCGGCCACGCCGATGATCGAGCAAAGCATCAACCAGGTCATCAAGGCCGACTATCCCGAAATGGTGTACGGCGAGGATTACGTCAACCTGGGATTCAAGTCGGGTAACGAAGGCGTCATCAAGGTGATCGTCACCCGTCTGCGCGGGCTGTATTCCACCGACGCGCGCAACACGAATCTCGACCTCATCCCCATGTGCCGCGACATCGAGAACATTCAGGAGATGGATTTGATCGTCAACATCAGCGGCGCTTATCCCGGCACGAAGGAGTGGGTGCAGTATGCGATCACCCCGTATCCCGACAAGATCCGGCTGGTCGCGGGCTGCACCGGCGTCCAGGCGCCGACCTTGTATCCCTATATCCCGAACCAACTGCGAGGACTCCTGGGCGCGATCAAGGGCGCGGCCGAGTACGAGGTTCTCGTCGTAGACACGTTTCTCGGCGAACGCGCTGATGAAAAGTATCGCGAAGCCCAAAGAAGAATGGGGCCGCAACTGGCCGCACACCTGTTGATGGTCATCTTGATCCTGCTGGGTAACTGGGTGTTTTTCATGCAGCGACGACGAACGGAATAGGGCCAACGATCCCCTGCGAGGGATCATCACGCGAGATCAACAGCGGCATCAGGCAATCATGACCGAACTTTCACGAACCTCCACGCCCGACGCAGAGTCGCAGCCAGTCAACCGGCGGGAACGCCTGATCTGGGGCACGATCTTCACGGTCGCGGTCGCGTGGATCGCCTTCCGCACTGCCACCATCGGCATGGGTTCCGCTTACGTCAAGGTCATCGGCGAGCAGGTCACCGAAGCCAAGGCGAATGACTTTGTGGCAGGGGTCGCCGAATTCAGCCTGTCGCGGACGATCGGCATTTGGGTGGCTGCCCTGTTGACGCTGGCGGTCCTCTCATTCCTCTACCGCGATAATCCGTTATACAAGCTGGCCGAGTCGATCTTCATTGGCGTGTCGGCCGCCTACTACATGGTCATCTCGTTCTGGACCGTCATCGTTCCCAACCAGTTGGGAAATGTGATTCCCGAGACGATCCAGAACTGGTGTATGCCCGGGCTGTCGCCGGTTCGCAAACCGGATTGGTACCTGTATCTCGTCCCGCTGATACTAGGCGTGATGCTGCTTTGGAGGCTCGCCCCGTTCGGAGCCTGGGTGGCTCGCTGGCCGCTGGCCTTCATCATCGGCACGATGGCGGGCCTCAAATTGGTGAGCTATCTCGAGGCGGACTTCTTGAGCCAGATTCATGCCAGCCTGGTGCCGATCATCATTACCACCGAGCCGACGATCTGGGAGAACTTCTGGGCCAGCGTTCGCAGCCTGCTCATTCTACTCGGGATGCTGGCCACGCTCGTCTACTTCTTCTTCTCGATCGAACACAAGGGGGTCGTCGGCGGGGTCTCGCGAGTCGGCATCTGGGTACTGATGATCGCCTTCGGCGCGATGTTCGGATACACCGTCATGGGGCGCATCGCCCTGCTCGTGCAGCGATTCCAGTTTTTGTTCGACGACTGGCTCTGGCTGGTTGACCCCATTGGGCGTCGTCTGGGGATGTAGCGCGCACATTTGGGCGCACGCATCCGCGCGAGTTCTTCAAGTTCCTCACGCACATGGTGGGACGCAATCGCAGACGCACAGGGGGCGCGGGGAGCCATCAGCGGTGCTGGCTGTGGGGGCGGCACGCTGTCCTCGAAGCGCTGCGCGCGGGGCGCTGGCTGCCAGAGGAGCTGTGGCACTCCGACGATGTTGAACCGGACGTGCTGCTGGAAGTGCGCTCCCGTGCGGAGACGGCGGGCATCGAATTGAACGCGGTAGAAACCGGGCGGCTCACGCAGCTTGTCGGCACCCTTGAACATCAGGGACTGGCCGGCCGCATGCCGGAATTTCGGTATGACTCATTGAGCAGTGTTACATCGACCGCCGCTGATCCCCGTCCGTGGCTGGTGCTCGATCGCATTCACGATCCGCACAACTTCGGCGCGATCTTGCGCTCGGTCGATGTCCTGGGCGGTGCCGGCGTGATCGTGGCCGTGACCGGGCAGGCCGAAGTGACGCCGCACGTCGCGCGAAGTTCAGCGGGGGCCGTGCAGCATGTGCCGATTGTTCGCGTCGACGACCTGGCTGCCGCGCTGCGCTCGCTGGGCCGCCGCATTGTCGTCGCTGCGGGAGATGCAGACACGCGGCTGGACCAGGTCGATTTTCGCATTCCGGCCCTCATCGTGCTCGGCAACGAAGGAACAGGCGTCTCAAGCGAACTGACGGCAATGGCGGACGTGCGCGTGGCGATACCGCAGCATGGTAAGATCGATTCCCTCAACGTCGGCGTGGCCGCGGGGGTCATTCTCTACGAAGCCCAGCGGCAGCGAATCGCCGCCGGTTGAGCTACTGCGGCGGCGGCAAACTGGCGCTGCGCTCCAGCGGGATCGGCTGCGGCGCGCCGGCCGTCTGGCGCTCCTGGCATTGGTAATTCTGCGGAGGCCGGTCGTTGAAGGGATCGCCGTTCCACAGGCCCACGCCGCGCAGGGCCGGTTCCGCGCGGCGAAACACATAGACCTCCTCGTGCGTGCCCCCCGTGATGCGCACGGCGTTCGGCAAGAACGTGTCAGGATTCAGCAGGATCTCGGCGGTCGTCCATTCACGGGCATCCTGTTCCCAGCGGGGCTCGACGATGACGTGCACGTTGAGCGCTGCGCCTTCAATGCGTCCATCGGGGTTATGCATTGCGCCGATGCTGATGAAGTAACGCTCCTTGGCCTTCTCCGCCTGCATGCCGAACAGGAACGGCAACGGGCTGTCGATGATGTTCTCACCCTGGAACTGCGGAGGGATCGACACTTCCGAATAGAGGCGCGCCGAGTCATCGATTGAGAAAATACGTTCACCATTGCAGATCCAGCGCTGATTGTTGTCCGGCAGGATCACAAAGGGTTGGCCATCGGCCCGAAGTTTTTCATGATTGATATTGTCAGGTTCCGCGGGAACATTGGGATCGGGAACGATGTCGATCCGTCCCTTGTCCGGCGCGGCGAACCACAGCCGCCCGATGCCGCGCTTCTCGACGCCGAAGTCGCTGTCATACGAGAATCGATCGAATTCGCCGTAAAGCTGATTGACCTGGCTGCTTTTCTCTTCCCAGATTTCCAGAAGCTGCTGGACGGCGGGCGAGACTTCGATGTTCTCGATCTGCGGTTGCGACTCGGGCTGAACCTGCGGCCTGGGCTGCTGGGTCTGGGCCTGCGGCTGAAGCTGCGTGCGTCCGGTTTGGCCCTGCTGCGCTGTGGCCGGAATCGGCATCGCGCCTCCGCAGATCGCGAAGGCCAGCACGGAGTAACTGACAATCTCGCGGCGATGAATCATCGTCGGTTCTGGAAAAATGATGTCAGGAAGGGATGAGGTGAAAGGGACAGCGGGAGCAATTCTCGCGCCAGCCGCCTTGGATGGAAGGCCGCTTGGCCATCACGTCGATACGTTCGGCCACCCATCGGGGGCGGAATCCTATCGCTGCCGACAATTCGGGCCTAGAGCGATTGGCGGTGACGGCGTGGTCGGCTGTGTCCCTCGCCACAAATGGCGGGGCGCACGGGCCCGAGTCTTGGAGGACTTACAAAGCCGACGGGGTTTGCCTTGCAAGGATTGCACGACCTCGCGGGCGGTGCACTTCGCGTCGTCGCAACGTCGAATCCGCCATCTGTCGAAAGCGAACGGACTTGCGGCGTGCAGCGCTGGCGAATCGGCGGCATTTGCCGTTTCGCTGGCATGCAAGCTGCAAAACCCGCCGATGGTGATTGAGAGAGCACCATGGGATCCCAGGGTCCCGCCTACGAGAGAGGAGTTCCCTTCCGGCCCCTTGAGAAAGGGCCTTATCCCACCCCAGCTTCACATCACCTGCTTCCCCGGACGCCGTCAGGATTCCCGCATCCTGCCGGCGTTCACTCTTTGGTAGCGCCATAACACCGCTTACTTCGTGCGCGGCTCTTTCTCGCCGTTAGCCGTGCCCATTCCCCTTGCCGGCATCGATGTGCACGACCTTGTACCCGCCGATCGACTTGAAGTAGAGCAGTATCAAGAGGTAAATGACCGCCATCGCAGCGGGGATGAAGGCGTCGGCGCGGAGCATGCGCCGATCGCCTTCGATGCTTGCCAGGTAAGCCTTGCGTTCGGGGTCTGTCAGACAGGCGACGGCATCGTCGGGATCGCCTTCCTCGCCTTTGGTCAAAACCCCTGCTTCTATCAGGCTCTCCTCGATTGCGCTCTTCCTCTCATATTCTTCCGTGACCGCTTTGCGTTCGACGCTGGTCATCTCGTCGAGTTCGTCTTCATCCAGCGGCTCGACTCCGCCTTCCTCAAGAATCTTCCGGGCGTCGGTGACCTTTCCCTGCACATTCGCCACGGCGGGCGCGGGAACCTCACTAAAGAACAGGAACGACGCCGGCTTTGACTCGCTGGTGAATTCCTCGTAAACGGCTGCATCTTCCGCCTTCAGGACTTCGCCGGTAAATCGATCCTTCGCATAGCCAAGCCCAGGCCCGCCGATGAGGCCTGCCGACAACATGCCCACGCCTCCCATGATGCTGATGGCGATCGCGCCGGTTCTTGGATAGCGGTCGCTGCCGACGGCCAGCATCGTGGGCCAGAAGAACGTCTTGCCGACGCCATAAACCGTCAGCGCGAGCATCGCGGCCCAGAACGAGTCGACATGGCTGGTCAAAACAAGTCCCACGCAGGCCAGAATGGAAGACAGCAGCAGGATGCCGATCGGCGATATGCCGATTTTCTTCTCAATGAAGTTCGCGCAGAACCGCAGCGCGAACATGACGAACGACGTCCACACCAGGAGAATTTTCCCTTGCTCGGATGTCAGAATGTTGCCCGTCGTGTTGGGCAACCAGGTCTCGGTCCCAAGCTCAACCGCGCCGACCAGGGCGTGGGCGACGAAGAGCGAAAACAGCAGGAAGGCCCCCAGCGGGACGATCGTGTCGCCGCGAGGACTGTGAGTGTGGGTCAACAGCAGCATTGCCAGCAAGACGCCGATGCCGATGGCATAGCCGGCGCTTCCCAACCCGAGCGATTGAGCGAAGAACATGGCAAGAAAGACCGAAACGAGTGCTCCGCCAAGGAATCCGACATCGGAGAACATCTGGCCGATGCTGAGGCCCGTCTTCGACGCCTCCGATTTTGGCATCGACTGGCCGAGGAACATCACCCCATAGATCACCACCGGGATCAGATAGAGGGCGAGCTGCAGCTTCCAATGCCATTCCAACTGGTCGTCGAGCAGCCAACTCAACAGCGATCCCAGGATCAATCCGGCCGGCCAACTGGCGTGTAAGAGATTGAGGTAGTGCGTGCGGTTGTGTGGAAACAACGTCGCGATGAGTGGATTCGCGACAGCTTCCAGCGTGCCATTCGCTACTGCAAACAGAAATGATCCCCAATAGAGAGCGTAGTACGCTTGCGTCTGCTGCGTCGCGTCGACATCGACCGCAGCACCGAATGTGATGAACGCTGACAGCATATGAAACAGGAATGCCGCGATTACCAGTTTGCCGTAGCCGATCTTGTCGGCAATCACGCCGCCGATTATGATACCAAAGCAGAACCCCGACAGTCCCATGCCCATGATCTGACCGCCTTCGGTCGCGCTGAATCCATATTCACGCTGCCAGTTGTCGAGCATTCCGGCTCGCAGCGCGAAGCCCACGCCCGCGGCGAGGATGGCCATGAAGCCGGCCCACAGGAGCCATTTGGCGTTCGCGGCGACGGGCTCGTTGTGCAGTGAATTTGCATGACTCATGTAATCGCCTCTTGAGCACTTAGATGTCGATCGAGGGGGGACGTCGAGGATTTCACGGCCTGGAACCAGGCACGCGAAGTTCGCATCGTAGCGGCCCGTTTATGCGTTTGCTATCGATGGCTGGCAGATGGCCGATGGCTTATAGCTGTTGGCCATTCGGCATCCGACGTGGCAAGATGGCGAGGTTGTATGACGTGCACGGGGACTTTGAACCCCGCGGTCACAATCAGGATCCCCTTCTGGCCATTCGCCTTCGGCCATCAGCCCATGCCCGAACTCGATTCCCTGCTGCAACGCGATGGGCCGGTGGTGTACTTCCCGGTCAGGCATCACAGCCCGGC
>JANNSB010000696.1:0-4786 GCA_031402175.1 Planctomycetaceae bacterium | reverse complement strand
TGAGCGACTTCCAGAATCGGAGTCTGAGTGACCTGCATGTCCCAGAAGCAATTCGGGTCGTTCTCCGGAAGAGCGCGGGCTGCCAGACATTCCTCGCAATGACAGGAAAAGAAGTCCCCGTTTTCCAGGTTGATGCCGCCGATATCGGGAAGTTCCGTGAACAGCCATTCCGTCCCATCGCGCAGCCACTGCTGATTCTCAGGTCGCAGCGGGTTCAGCATCCCGTCGACGAATTCCCCTTGGGCATTCGTCGCCCGCAACTCCGGGTGCTGCGCGGTCCAGACATCCAGGTTGTAGATATTGGAACTGCTGAAAATGAAACCGCCATACCCGCCCTGGGAGCAAACTCCCGGCAGAATCCGCACGTTGTTTTGCCTGGCATAACGGCTGATTTCCCGGCCCATTTCCACGCCGCCATGGTCGTCCCGCAAGAAGCCCCAGACGATCAGGCCGTTGAGTTTGTGGTCGCTCAAATAGTCAATCGCCCGAGTCATGTGCGATTGGAATCCGTCGGGCGTATAAGGAACAGCCATCGAACCCAGCGCGGGGTTCCCGTTCACATAGAGCGCCATCGTCTCGTCAAAGGTGGGGGACCAATTGCAGTGCCCGTCCCAGGTCCAGACGATGCGATAACCGAGCCGAGGTCGGTCCCACTCATCCAGTGGTTGAGGAATGGAGGCTTGCCCCGGTTCCAGCCGCAGCTTCCAACTGACAAGTTCGCTCACCGCATGGTGGACGCCCGCCAGGGTCTGGCCGCTCAGCAACAGGACGTCGCGGTCGTGCCAACGGCTGGTCCTCAGCAAATAGCCCTCTGCACCCAGTTCCGCCACCTGGGCGTCTCCCGCCAGTAGTTCACCGGCGATCGCGTTCGAGCTGGGTGTGCCCACCACCACCAGACCATTCGGCACATCCGGTGGTTGCTCATCCACGTGGACAGCCACCGTGGCGCCGGTCCAGGTTTGCAGCCGTTGGGCGAGCCTGCGTCCGGCCCATTCGTTTTCACCAGGAGCGTGGATGACGATGCGTGGCTCCGACTGCTCCACGAGAACCCACTCGCCGCCATGTGCCAGTGCGGGTCCGATGAACAGTAATAGAGCCGACAAACCAGAAAAACGGATCATCTCGCCGCCTTCAGTGTGATTCGACCATCGGAAGGCCGACATGGCCTGTCGACAAGGAGTCGGGCAGGTTCATGTCTCTTGCACGGCACCATCCTAATCGGCGATCAACCGATTAGCACCTGACGGCTCAACCGTGGCTGGCCGCTGAACAGCTGCGCCTTTCTGGCGAATGTGAGTCTGACGAGTCTCTTCATCCACCGAGACCTCCGCGCGAATCCAAACTGCGTCGGTCACATCGCTCGGCGCCACTTCAGCGGCGACCCCGGTGATCGACACCGAAGCGCGATTTCGGTCATTCACAACTGCGCAAGAAGTGCTCGTCGAATTCGCGCGACGAATCTGTCTCAAGTCTTCCCGCCAACAGCAATTGACGCTGGCACATCCGTGAGTATTCTCTACTCAGAATGATGAGATAATCACAAGTTCGGCCGCAAGTGTGAGGCGCTCTCCAATATGGAAACGCAGCAGTTCCAGATCCCAACCCGCGACGGCCGGGCGCGGCTCACCGGACAGGTCGATTTGCCGGACGGCGGCGCTGCCGCTCGTCACCCGGCCGTCCTGATGGTGCCTGGGGGCTGGTTTATGGACCGGGACGGCTATATGGGCGAATCGGGAACCGAGCGCGATTTGATCTATCGCGACTTGGCCAAGGACATCGTGGCTGCGGGCATTGTTGTCGTCCGATATGACAATCGGGGGGTCCGTTGCAACGAGATGACCATGCCGCCCTGCCCGGAAGGCAGTGATGAACACGAACTGACGAAGCACTATTTGAACTCCTGTGTCGATGCTGACGTACGGCAAACCGTCACGGTTCAGACCCAGATGGATGACGTCGAAGACGTCTGGACATTCACCGGCAACCATCACGGGATCGATCCGAGGCGTGCCCTCATCTGGGCCCACTCCGAAGGCTGTGGAAACACCGCCCGGCTGATCGGCGCGCGGCGGATTTGTCCGCGGGGAGCTATCTTCGTCGGCACAGCAACCGAGAGCCCGGCCGCGCTTGTTTGCTGGCAGACGGTCGATCGGTACGCAGAGCACGTAATGGGCTGGGACGCCGATGGCGACGGCCGGGTGACGGAGGCGGACGTCCAACGCCAATTCCCAAAGGATCCGCTCTTCGCCACGGTGGGCATGCGCCGTGAGGTATTGACGCCGCCGGCCGAAGGGTGGGATCTGGAGACGATCCGGCCCCGTTTCGCCACCGAGTATGAGGCGATGAAGGCTGCCGCCCTCGCCAAGCCGGATGACGCCCCCTACCCGGACCCGTCGCCGGAGTTCCGGATGGTCGCGGCGTCCAACAACTGGTGGAAACAGTGGTTCGAGGACGCGACGCCGATGATCGACCATCTCGCCGGGTATCTCGGTCGCGCCTCCTTCCATATCGGAGGGATCGACTCGCAGAACTCAGGAGAACGTCAACTCGCCTTCGCGGAAAGCCGGATCAAAGCCGGAATCTTTGCCCGGGCACCACGGCTGGTGTTCCACAAAGGCCGGGGGCACTCATTGCGAACGGGTGAACCGGCGGCTGGACCGATGGACCCTGAGGCCAAGGCCTGCCTCGTGGAGGAGATCGAGGAAATGCTCTCGGCGGATTGACTCATGTGGCAGGCGCGGCCGAACCAGGCGCTGCAGCAGACGGCGGCCGCGATGCTGGCTTCTCGGATTTTACTGTCTCAGCGCGCGGCCGCCGCTGCTGAGCTTTATCGTTAGCGAAGGAGCTCCGGTCCCATCGCCCGGAGCCGCGATCTCCACATCCGAATCTCGAACCGATTCCGCAGCTGAGCTGAGCGGGCGGTTCTTATGAACCGAATCTGAATCACTGAATCGTTGTCACGCCCCGTGACTTTGGGACATCTCCCAGGGTCACGGGGCTTTTTTTGTTTCCCCTCCCCAGAGAAGGAGTCCAAGTCATGACGCAACGTGAACTGAACCATGCGGTGGCCCGGCAGACGGGCGAAAGTGTCCGGACGATCGAACGGCTCGGGTTCCTGCTCTCGGAGCCCGAGGTGCAGTATGCGGATCCCGATCATGAGGGGTTCGGTCCCCACGTCATCGACTGGGATGCCTTCGCCGTCCACCAGGCCCTGCAGAGCGAGCTCGCCTGCGCCTGAACACGCTTGAGATTTCACTGCGATGAACGCCCAGCCCCTGACCATCGGGGGCTGCGGCGTTTCTGTCCGCCCCTTCCCCTCCCCCTTCCCCATTAAGGAACCCCTATGCCCCGTATCCTTCTGATCAACAACCTCGGCGGCGGTTTTGCCGACTACGTCGACATCGAACAAGGCACGACAGTCAACCAGCTGTTTGATCAACGTGTCACCGGTAAACCCGACGACTACTTAATCCGCGTCAACCGCCAGCCGACTGCGAAGGATCAGGTTCTCCAGGAGATGGACCGCATCTCCATCACTCCCGTCAAGATCGAGGGGGCCTGATGCCCAACGATCACCCTGTCCCGCTCACACAGTCGCTGCTGCTGCGCGTGGCGCGGGACATCCATTGTCGAGTCACCTCGCTCAACGCGTTCCGGCTGCCTGCACTGCATACGACCGATGCGCAGTGGGAACAGCTCCAAGGCCTCCGCCTCAAGAGCATGAAGGCAAGGTCGATGCACTTGTTCGCGGCCGCTGCCGAAGTCCACTGGCAACTCCGGGCGTCGGCCCGGGAACTGATTCGCGAGCTGCATGATTTCTGCAGCCACGTGGATGCCGCCTCGCAGTCTGCTCGCATGAACTCCTGTCGCGAGGTGTATGACGACCTCGTCCACCTGGAGGACGAATTCGACGAAGTTCGCTTCGACCGGCGGAACCAGATGCTCACCGTCCGCACGGAACCCATTGAACTCGAGGGGGTCGACCTGGGGCCCTTTGACATCGCGCTCCATTGGAGCGACATCGGCCGGGAGTTCTCGGCCTATAGCGTGATCGCGGTCCATCCCGTGAAGGCTGACGGGGATGAGTGTGTGACCCATCCGCACGTCCGGCATGATGCGCTGTGTGAAGGCGATGGCAAAGTGCCGATCGCCCGGGCACTCCAGCGAGGCGAGCTGTTCGAGTTCTTTGTCCTCGTGCGGCAGGTGCTCAGGACGTATGACCCGAGCAGCGCTTATCAACCACTCGACGAGTGGTTCGATGCCAAGTGTGAAGAGTGCAGCGACTGCGGCTGCTGCCTCGATGAATATGAACGGAACTCTTGCGATAGCTGCAGCTCACAGATCTGTAATGACTGCTCCGATGTCTGCGGCATCTGCACCGGCGTCTGCTGCCAGCAATGCTCTGATCGCTGCGCCAGCTGCGAGGAGCCGGTCTGCCGGGGCTGTTCCGAAGTCTCGGTCGACCAGACCGCCAGACGCTGCCGTGTCTGCATTGAGAAGGACGCTGAAGACGAACCACCTACCACCGAGGAAACCGATGACGAACACACCCATGCCGAAGAAGCGACGGAGGAAGAGACGCCGGCCGACACTCCGGTTCATGCCGGATGTCTGGGCGAAGCTGCTCTATCTGCGTGACTGCGGCGAGACCGAGATCGGCGGGTTCGGGATCTCGCTACTACAGGATCTGCTGTGCGTGACGGAGTTCCGGTTGATCCCGCAAAGGTCGACCTGGGGCAGCGTGGCATTCGACGATGCGGCCGTCGCCGATTACTTCGATGACCAG
>JANNSB010000695.1:0-19642 GCA_031402175.1 Planctomycetaceae bacterium | reverse complement strand
GCAGGTTGTCGTACTTCCTGTGGAGTACCATGCCCGATGAGCAACTCTTCTCGCTGGCTCAGGCGGGCAGACTGCATCAGGAAGATGTCCTGCGGCAACAGGTGGAGCGGATGCTCGCCGACCCCAAGTCCGATCAGCTCGTAAAGAACTTCGCGGGACAATGGCTCGGACTGAGAAAGCTCACCACGAACGAAGTCGAACCCGATGCGGAGATCTTTCCCGAGTTCACCGATGAACTGCGGCTCGACATGTGGCGAGAGACCGAACTCTTCTTTGGTTCGATCGTGCACGAAGACCGCAGCATCCTCGATCTGCTCGATGCGCCGTACACGTTTCTCAACGAGCGCCTCGCGAAGCATTACGGCATCGACGGCGTCGAGGGAGATGAGTTCCGCAAGGTCGACCTCCACGTCGGCGGCAGGGCGGGACTGCTCACGCATGCCAGCATCCTCACGCTGACGTCGTATCCCGCAAGAACCTCACCCGTGAAGCGCGGACAGTGGATCCTGGAGAACATCCTGGATGAAGCTCCTCCCCCGCCGCCGCCTGTGGTGCCTGCTCTCGAGGAAACGCAGGAGGCGCATCCCGACCTGTCGTTCCGCGAGCAACTCATGCTGCACCGTGCCGACCCCGGATGTGCATCATGCCATGTGCTGATGGACGATCTCGGTTTCGGGTTCGAGAACTTCAACGCCGTCGGTCAGTGGCGCGACCGCGACGGGGAGTTCGATCTCGACACATCGGGCAAACTCCCATCAGGGGAGACGTTTAACGGGCCAATGGAACTGGTGCGGATTCTGCGGACCCGCAAGGATCAATTCGCCGAGTGCCTCACCGAAAAACTGATGACTTACGCCCTCGGCCGAGGTTTGGAGTATTACGACTCCTGTGCCGTGGACGAAGTGTTAGAATTGGCACAGCAGCGGGAATACCGCTTCTCGGCCCTCATTGAAGGGATCGTGCTGAGCGACCCGTTCCGTGTAAGGCGCGGCGAGGAACCGGAAGAAACAGAAAACTGAAGAACTGTCCCGCGAATTGGCCGGACGCTTGCAACAACTGCTGGACGATTCCCACGGGTAGGGGTACGATTCAAGGATCAACAAGACTTGATTGGAGCACACGATGAACTCACTCAGCCGACGCACTCTCTTGCGAGGCGCCGGAGCCGCGATGGCTCTGCCGCTGTTCGAGGCGATGCTGCCACGGACTGCTTTCGCTCAGCAGGCCGCCTCGCTCGCCGGGCCGGCCAACCGTCTGGCCTTCATCTACATCCCCAACGGCGCAATCATGCCGGACTGGAATCCCACCGGGGTCGGCCGCGACTATCAGTTGTCGCGCACCTTGACGCCGCTGGCCGATCATCAACGCAAAATCATGGTGCTGTCGGGACTCGCTCATGACAAAGCCCGCGCCAATGGCGACGGACCCGGCGACCACGCCCGCGACTCCGCCACGTTCTTGACTGCGTCCCAGGCGCGCAAGACCGATGGAGCCGACATTCAGCTCGGCAAGTCGGTCGATCAGTTCGCGGCCGACGCGATCGGGGAATTGACGCGCTTGCCGTCACTCGAACTCGGCACCGAAGCTGGCAGGCAGGCGGGGCGCTGCGACTCGGGCTATAGCTGTGCGTATCAGTCCAACATCTCGTGGCGATCGGCCACGACGCCGACCTCTAAAGAGATCAACCCCAAGGCGGTCTTCGAACGCTTGTTTGGCAACGACTTCGAGGATCTGCGTGCACGGCAGGAACGCGATTTCTATCGCCAGAGCATTCTTGACTTCGTGGCCGAGGATGCCTCGCGCCTGCGGGATCAACTTGGTACGACCGACCGTCAGAAGCTGGATGAGTACTTCACCAGCGTGCGCGAAATCGAGCAGCGCATCGCCCGCTCCAGTGACGACACGATCAATCAGGTGCCGGACGGCACCGAAGTGCCCGACGGCATCCCCTCGGACTATGCCGAGCATGTGCGCATCATGTACGACCTGATGGTGCTGGCCTTCCAGACCGACACGACCCGCATCAGCACGTTCATGCTGGCCAACTCGGGCAGCAACCGCAGCTACGGCGAGATCGGTGTATCGGGAGCGCATCACGAAATGTCGCACCACCGCGACGAAGCCGACAAGGTGGCCGACCTGCAGAAGATCGACCAGTACATGGTCGAACAGTTCGCGTACTTCCTCACCAAACTCGATGCGGTGACCGAAGGCGAAGGCACGCTGCTCGATCACTCGATGATCGTCTATGGCGGCGCATTGAGCGACGCCAACCAGCACGACCATCACGATCTGCCGGTCGTATTGGCGGGCGGCGGATGCGGCCTGCTCGACACGGGCCGGCATGTGCAATACGAGGGGGAGATCCCGATGGGGAACCTGTTCCTGTCGCTGCTCGACCGGGTCGGCGTCGAGGAAGAACGCATCGGCGACAGCACGGGACGCTTGGATCAGTTGAGTTAGTCGCCTTTCGCTCCGCAGCGGTGTCGTAGCGGCGGCTGTCCCCAGCCGCCGAGACCAAAGGAGACGACCCGCCCCCTGTTGTGACTCGACGACCGGATGATGTCCACGCGCGTTGCCCCGCGTCTGGGACAGACGCGGCTACAAAAATGACAGCCTCTCCGCGATAGCCTCGGCGGAGAGACGCGCCTCATTACACAGTCGGATTCGAGCCGCCGGCCATAGCCCTGTTCACGGCATGAAATCCATGTGAACGGCGAATCACCGCTTGCGCTTCGCCACCATCTTGTCCATGATCCAGGCCATGCCGTGCTCTTGTTTGAGCGACTCGAAGCCCTTGAGCACTTCTTCCATGTTGCGCGGGCGATCGCCCGGTTTCTTCGCCAGCATGTGCTGCGAGAGTCGTTCCAAGGAATGCGGCACTTCGGGACGTGCCGCGCGGAGCGAGGGAATCGGGTCTTCGCGGTGGGCGACGAGCACTTCCATCATCGTGTCGCCGTGAAACGGGGCCTGGCCCGTCAGCAAATAGTGCAGCGTGCAGCCCAGGCTGTAGATGTCGCTGCGATGGTCGGCCTTGCGCGTGTTCACCGCCTGCTCGGGAGACATGTAATCGACGGTTCCCAACACCGCGCCGGTCTTCGTGAGCGCCGTCTTCGAGACTCCTGAATCATCCTGATTCGGCTGCGTGAGACGCGCCAGGCCGAGATCGACGATCCGCACATTGCCGGCTGTGTCGAGCATCAGGTTCGACGGCTTCACGTCGCGATGGGCGATGCCGTTGGTGTGCACGTAGCTCAGGGCGAGGGATGCGTGAATCATGCAGTTCACAGCCGTGCTCAATGGCAACGGTCCGTGGGTCTTGACGACTTCCGAAAGATTGTTGCCGGGGACGTACTCCATCACGTAGTAGGGCTGGTCTTCCTCGCTGCCGCTGTCGATCGCGGCCACAAGATGCGGATGCGAAAGCTGCGAGGCCGCCTCGACTTCGCGGCGAAAGCGGTTCTCGGCCTCGATATCCTTCACGCTGGTCATGGACAGGATCTTGAGCGCGAACATCTTGGCATCGCCGCGACGTCTGACCTTATAAACGGCCCCCATGCCTCCCTGCCCGATGCGGTCGAGCAGCAGGTATTCGCCATAGCGCAAGCGAGTTGGAGGCTCTCTGGTGAGACACTCGATCTGAAAGGGCGTTAGTGCGCCTCCCTTGACGAGCCTTTGCGTCAGGCCAGTCAAATCGACGGTGTCCGCAGTAGCGACATCGGCCTTGAGCTGCTGCACCGAATCGGGCGCGAGCAGGTCATTGATCTCGATGCGGCGGGTGAATTCGTGAACGTCCACGCGATTGATGAAGTAACCAGAGCCAAGTGACAAATACCGGGAGTGCGAGGCACCCGCCGAGCCGAAACCAAGAACAATCGTCGATACCTCGTGCGGCTCCGCGGGAGCGTCTCCCTCCCGTCCGCGTGGTCACTTTCGCTTGGGCAACTTTCCCGCGGGAACCCAGGTGTTGACGTTTTCCTTCAGTTCGTGAAGCTCCTCCACAGTCGGGGGGGCATGCTTGCCGACCTCGGTGCGTCGCGACTTACGCACCTTGGGAACATACTCGTCTGTTGCTTCAGTATCGGGCTTGCGAAAGTAGGTCCAGATCGAATGATCAGTTGACGACAATCTGCGACCCACGAGAAACACGACGAGCGCCACGGCGAAGCCCGATACCAGAACGCCGCCGCTGAGGTAGAGCCCCTGCGAGTTGCGCGTCGCCAGGAGCACCGCCGCGGCCAGACCGATGGCGGCGACGGTGCAGACGAGAGCGGCGGCGACGACCCCGGCGTTCTCGTGATCGGATCGAAACCGCATATTCTCCCACATGGATGCCTCTCCTTGACGCCTCGACCAGTTGCAGGGACTCGACAATCTAACATGGGCGTTTCACGCGAATCAATCAGTGGGATGTCAGAGCCGGAAGCGTCAGCGACGGCCCGGCTGGAAATTGGAGAGTTTGGATTCCGGTCTGAGTTCTTAGCCCTTCGTTATTCGGACTTGCTACTCACAATCGCTACTTGCTTACTCCCGGCGATTCGTATCGTGCCTTTACAACAGTGAATACGCCTGTGCGCAACGGAACTTGGCTCCATTCTCGCGAAGCTACGAAGGGGAAGTGCCAGTATGGCATGGGTCCAAGATATTCGAGTCTCGTTCAATTCGGCCAAAATGGCATTAATGTTCTTTTCAGTATGAAGTTTGATATAATGATGTATGATCATAAATCACAAGGCATTACGTCATTAACACAGAATCACATGACAGATTGGCACGCTTAATGCACTGCTCTCCTGTGTCCAAGTCGACTGGACTCAACCCAAAAATTGACCCAACAGTGATGCCGGCAAATGAAGGCTGGCATCATCCAAGACTGTTCACTCAAGGAGAAATTTATGCGTCATTCCATGCACAACCGCTGTGGGGAACCCCGTCGTGGTCAAGCCCAGCACCCCTGGTTCGCAATGCAGGATTTTGGTCGCGAGATCGATCGCGTCTTCGGTCGCGGTGGGCGTGCCGTCGCACCGCTGGCCCTCTGGGAGACCGACCAGCACATCAATGTCGAGGTCGACGTGCCAGGCCTGACGATGGATCAGATCGAACTGGTCCTCGAACAGGGCAAGCTGTTCATTCGCGGCGAACGGCCTCAATTGGCCGAGGGAACGAACGCCTCGCATGATGAACGGGCCTATGGCCGATTTGAACGGGTCGTCCGCCTGTCGGACAACATCAACGTCGATCCCGCGACGACCAATGCCGTCCTCAAGAACGGCGTGCTGACGGTGCAGTTGGCCAAGAAGCCCGAAACGCAGGCCCAGAAGATCGTCATCCGCGGCGAAGACGCTCCGCAGTCATAACGGCTCGCGAGTGAAAACTGAAAGAAGTACCGGGGCCGGCTCTCGACTTGGGAGCCGGCCCCTCGTTTTTCCTAATGCCTCCCTTTTCCCGGAATTCCGCCGCGTCCCAACGGGTCTGCCCGTTGAAGATGGGTTGTGATACCGTAAAGAAGTATGCGCCCTGTCGAGGCGCGGCGGCGGTCCATGCGGGGAGGCTTTCATGTCGACGGAGAACGCGGCCCAGCCGGCGGCTCAAGAACAGTTCGCGACGCAAACGATTCAACGATCGTTCGATGTCGAGATCGGTCCAACCACAACTCCCCGATTCGTTGGGGAGCCGCCCGCGATTCGCTGGCGGGAAGTTCTTGCTCTGGTCGCAATCGTCGTCTGCTGGGATCTGGCAATCTATCAGGGCGGAGGCTTCTCTGGTTGGGGACTCGTACTGGCGGCCACTCCACTGCTGCTGGCGCTCGGGGCCGTCCGGCGCGGCAAGGATCAGACGTTCTTCGTCCTGCTGCCGCTGATCGCGGTGCTCGCCGTTCGCATGGTCTGGTGCGGCTCCGTGAACGCTGCACTCGTCGGCAACGCACTTGTCATCGCGGCGGCCATGGCCCTGTCGGGACTGAGGCCCTACTTCGAAAACTGGGCGATGTTCCTGTTGCAGATTCCCGGCTCCACGCTGGGTGGGCTGGGAGACTACGGCCGATCCACCGCGACGATCAAAGGCGTGCCCCGCTCGATGTGGGTGACGGTTGGCCTGCCCGTGCTGGCCGTCGCGCTGTTTGCCACGATCTTCCTCAAGGCCAACCCCGAAGAATGGGTCTGGCTCGGCGACCGCATGACCCTCTTCTTCGAGCAGTGGCGGCGATACCTCCCGTCTGTCCTCGAAGTCGGCTTCTGGGTGCTGGTGGGAGGCATCGCCATCGCCTGGCTCAGGCCGGGCTGGGTGCACAAGTACTTCACGCGAGCAGGCGAACAGTCGCGACCCGCCAGCGACACTTTGCCGGCGACGCTGTATCAGGGTTATCGCAACACACTGCTGACGGTGATCGCACTGTTCAGCGCGTATCTGGGATTCGAGTTCTACCGCATGTGGTTTCTCCCGATTCCCAAGGGCTTCCATTACTCAGGCTACTCACATGAAGGCGCCTTCTGGCTGACGGTAGCCCTCGCGCTGTCGACCACGATGCTGTCGGCCATCTTTCAGGGGAGCACGCTCAATCATCCCAGGATCGCGCAGTTGAAGCAGCTCGCCTGGATCTGGTCGGGACTCAACCTGCTGCTCGCCGTCGCCGTCTTTCATCGGCTCTACATTTACATCGAATTCAACGGCATGACCCGCATGCGGGTGGTCGCGATTCTGGGCGTGTCGGCCGTCATCGCGGGCTTCTCGCTCGTGCTGGCCAAGATCGTCTGGAACAAGAGCTTTCTCTGGCTGTTCCGCAGGCAGATCTGGGCCGTGTCGCTCGCGGCGTATCTGTTCGTGGTGCTGCCCGTCGATCTGTGGGTGAACCAGTTCAACGTGCGGCAAGTGCTGTCGGGCAACCTCGCCCCGAGCGTGCAGATCGCGATGCATCCCACGAGCAGTGAAGGACTGTTGCAACTCGCGCCGCTCCTCGAATGCGAAGATGAAACCATCCGCGAAGGCGTCCGCGGGATTCTGGCTCTCAGCGTTGACGAATCCTTGCGGCCGAATCGTGGCTCGCAAGAGCCGCATTGGAGCAAGTACCAGATCGCGGATGAACAGTTCAAGTCACAACTCGCCGACCTGCCCCTCGCGCCGGAAACTTCCCTCGACGGCCACCGCCTCGCCGTGCAGAGGTTCAAGGACTACGCGTACCGGTGGTGGTGAGACGCTCTTCGTCGACTTAGGGGGAGCTGATGATTCATTCTTCCCAAGGCCAATGCAGGACGGGATCAAGGCTGAGGGCGCCGCGGAGCCGGGAGCCGCGGAGCGGCATCAGCAAATAGCCACCGGCGTAAGCCCGTGAATCCCGATGAAGTACGTTCGCAGAGCCGCGAACGCGGCGACAGCAGCGTGCCTGATTCCGCAATCAGGCTCATGACGACATCCTGCGTCCGATAAATCACGCGCCGACCTGCCAACCGGCCGCCGGTAGCCGAAAAGTTTCGGATCCCTTCTCCCCCGCGAGCGTCGTCGAATGCGAGCCAACCTCATTGCGGGGGAGAAGGTGGCCGCAGGCCGGATGAGGGGAGAACGCTTGAGCCGCACACCCGGCAGCGAAAGAAATCTCCCGCCGGGTGCCACTGTTGGCTTGCCCAACAGTGCAAACGTCGGACGACTCTCATGACTCGCTCAACGCGCGGCGAAACTGAACGTCCACTCCGCGATCGCACTGGCGGACAAGCCGTCCAGTGGCACACAAATCAGGCCAAATCACCAGTGGCACCAGGCGACGGGACTGGCCGATCAAGGGAGCACGCCCGGAGAGTGCCCGGCGCCCGAAATCCGCTCGCGGCTGATTCATTGGCTCGCCCGCGTACTCGTCGTGTAACAACTCCCCTGGGAATCCGCTTTTCAAGGTATTGGCATTCTCACCCCGTACCTTTTTGAGTCAGAAGGAAACCCATCATGAATTCGCCTACCCGTTGGATTGCCGCCGTCGCCCTGTTGTGCACGGCTTCCGTCAGCCATGCCCAGTCGTTGACATCGAGTTACTTCCGCACCGTCTACGACGTCGAGACGGCCGAGGCCCTCCCCGAAGTGGGTTACCGCGTCGAGTACCGGTATCTCGAAGGGTACGGCCCTCCCGGCTGGCACACGCATTCGACTCACTACAACTATCAGGATGCCCAGCACTCGTTAACCTGGGTCCTGCTGCACCTGGTGGCCGATGGCCGAATCGTCGAATTCACACCACCAGCCACGTCGCTGCAGTGGGAGCGAGTGGCGACGTTCGACACCGTGTATGCCGCCAATCATCTCGCCAACCAACTCGCCGAACCCGGCCTGTTGACCCGCGTGAAGACTCGCCAGGTGCCGCGATTCGTAATTCCGAGCCGACCCCAGATTAACCTCCCGTAAAGAGGCGCAGGTGGCCCAGCAAGCGAAAGCAGGCTGTGCCGGACGAACCGCCGGGCGCCACTCATGCCACCCGACCGACAGCGGTCGGGTGGCACGCCGCGAGCGACTTTAGGAGCGAGGGGCGTGGGCTGGGCGAGTTGGCGATATCCACGGGTGGAGTGACTCGCACAAAATAAGGCGTCGACCGCGCCCGCCACGCCACTCCCGTTGGTCGTGGTCGTGCCACCCGACCCGAATTGCGCTTTCTGGGTCGACGGAGTTTCTGTAGTCAGGCTGTGCCTGACGAATCATTGCCAACACTCACGGTCCGTCAGGCACAGCCTGACCTACTGTTCCGTCTATCGCTGAATGTCAGTCCAAATCAACGCGATCACTGCGAAAAGGACGGGCTGGAAGCCCGTCCTACATGACATTTTGCGATAGTCGGTCTACTACACTTGCTATGACCTGATTGTGATTCCCAGGCTGGCTTTCCTGAAAGCCGGCGACCAGCGACACGGCGCACATCGCAAATCCCAACTTCCCTGCGTACAGGCCGAGCGAAGCGGCGAGTTCTCCGAAGGCCAGAGTGGACGGAGAGGGCGCTTCCTTCGTGCCGATGATGATCTGACGCATGCCGCGCGGCATCTTCCTCGCGAGATCCACCACCAGTTTCTCGGTAAAGGTAAATGGCCCTTTGGTATGATTCCCAAGGTTCGAGCTGATGGCATGCAGGTACAGCAGCGCATCGCGAAGTTCCCGATCAATGATGCCTAGTGCGTGACACATGCGAAACTTGTAGGCGGTGCTGGCCAGCGGCGCGCGTGCTCCGTCGAACCACCATGCGAGATCGTCTGCGTCAGCGTCAGACGCAGTGGACATAAACGCTTTGATTTTTGATTCGGCCATGCCATCCAGAATGGAGGTGGCCACGAGAACCGCGCCGCGATCTGAGTCGAAACACACGCTGTGCCACAGGCATTCCAGGCGTGCATCTGCCTGCCCGTTCGACGCGCCGTCCCCAAACAACACGCGGTACAGATGTCGTGCCGACTGATGGGGCGTTGCGCCGGGATGATCCTGGCGGAACTGGTGCATCTTGTCGGTGAATTCATCGCTCGCGATGAAACTGAATCCTGGCTTGGAGCCATTGTCGGACATACGGTGTCCCAAAGTCTGTGTCGACATGTGACCCACTGAGAAATGATCCGCGCTTCAGATCTCGTTCGGCAATGGAATCTGTCTCACCGATTATGAAACTGCTTCGGCGGATGTCGCGACACGGGAGCGTAGCGAACCTTGGGCGACCCAGCCACTTGTCGGCTCGTGTGGCACGCCGCGAGCGACGTTAAGAGCGAGGGGCTAAGATAACCGCGATTCATTCCGGTTCGCTCCTCCCTACTCGCGATTCGCCACTCGCAATTCGCTACTCCTGACTCCTAGCTCCTAGCTCCGGACTCCGGACTCCTGGCTCAGGTGCCTGGATCGGCATCCGCCTTGTCGCCATACAGGGCGATGCGACCGCACTCGGCGCAGAGGAAAGCGCGGACTACACCGGCTGACGGATACTTACCGGTCCAGAAGCTGACCTGGTCATCGGGGAGGCGGTCGGGTGGCACGCCGCGAGCGACGTTAGGAGCGAGGGGCGTGGGCTGGGCGAGTTGGCGATATCCACGGGTGGAGTGACTCGCACAAAATGAGGCGTCGACCGCGCCCGCCACGCCACTCCCGTTGGTCGTGGTCGTGCCACCCGACCGCTCACTGGCGGCCAAGCCAACCAGTGCCACTCAAATCAGGTCGACTCGCCCGTGGCACCAGGCGCTGTGAGTAGCGGCGGCTGTCCCCAGCCGCCGAGGCGAGGCGAGTTCGCGCGACTTGTCGGAAGCAGCCACCGCAAGGGAAGTGGCTCGTAGCGATCGGTTCGGTGTTATCTGCCCGCCGCGTCACAACATACTCCGCATCGTCACCGCTGCTCCCCGTGTCTGGGGACAGACGCGGCTACGTGAACAGGTCCGTCAACGGCCGGTCGGCGTAGAGCGGATGCGGGCGCGAGGCGCGGTCTTGAAGCGTGGTGTTTTCCGGCACGCCCATCGCGTGCAGCACGGTGGCGGCGATCGCGTGGGGCGATGTCGCGTGTTCGACCGGGTAGCCGCCTTGATCGTCGCTCGCGCCGTAGATCGTGCCGCCGCGGATGCCGCCGCCGGCGAACAGGCCGCTGAAGCAGAAGGGCCAATGCTCGCGTCCGGCGTTGCCGCGAGTGATCTGCGGTTTGCGTCCGAACTCGCCGACCCAGACGATCAGCGTGTCTTCGAGCATGCCGCGAGTTTCAAGATCTTCGATGAGAGCCGACAGCGCGCGGTCGGCGGGCGGGATCAGGTCGCGCTTCAGTCTGCGGAAGTTGTCGCCGTGCGTGTCCCAGAAAGCTTCTCCATCATTGTGCCAGTTGACGTTCACGAACGGCACGCCGCTCTCGACGAGCCTGCGGGCGAGCAGCACACATTGTCCGTGCACATGGCGTCCATAACGATCGCGGGTCTCATCGGTCTCCTGTGTGAGGTCGAACGCGGCGTGAACGTCGCTCGACGCAAGCAGTTCGAACGCCCGCGACTGCTGCAGGACATGATCGCCGATTCCCGCCGCCATGCCATACGCGGAAGTGGCAAGTGCTGCCATCGAATCGAGAGCGTGCCGTTGCTCGTCAATGCGGGCGAGCAGTTCTTCGCGCCGGTTCAAGCGATGGACATCGACACCATCCAGCAGCTCGAGTGCCGGCACCTGCCAGTTCGGTTCGCTCGGATCGCCGGTGATGAGCATCGGGTCGGCGCTGCGGCCCAGCCAGCCCCCGTGTTGACCCGGCGCGGTGCCGCCGGGAGCAGATGGGTGATAGGCCTGCCACGGCATGGTGACGGCCGACGGCAGCGCGCTCCCCGTCGGACGCAGCGCATGAAACATCGCCCCCAGATGCGGCGTGTCGCGTTCGCTCGGTGGCTCGTCATCACTCTTGTTGACCGGCGGGAGATGCCCAGTGAGCAGTGTGTGAGCCGATGAAAGATGAGCGGGGTCGTCGTGCGTGAAAGAACGCACGATCGCCACGCGGTCGGTGAGTGTCGCCAACCGTTCGAAATGTTCCGAAAGATAAAGTCCCGGCGTGCGCGTGGAGATGACGTCGAACTCTCCGCGAACTTCATCGGGAGCATCGGGCTTGGGATCGAACGTATCGAGATGGCTCGGCCCGCCCCACATGAAGAGGAAGATGCACCTTTTCGCCCGCCCGAATCCCGGCTGTGTGCCGTTGCCCGCCGCAATCTGGGCCGACGCTCCGGATGCCGCGCGTCCGGGCCATGCCGCCTGCGATAGCCCGAGAGCTGATGCGCTCAGGATCGCCCTGCGTCCCATCTTGGGAAGGTAAAGACATGGACCGCTCATGTCCGCATGTTAGCGGTAAGAAGACCGCCAGGGTCAAGTCCAACGTCACTTTCGCGGGAACATAAGGCGACTATCCCAAACTCATCGTCACCGTCTTCAGTTCTGTGTAGTTCTGCAGCGCCGCCTCGCCGAGTTCGCGGCCCATGCCGGACATCTTGAAGCCGCCGAACGGGGCGGCGGCGTCGAACACATCGTAGCAGTTCACCCACACCGTCCCCGCCCGCAGGCGGTGGGCGATGTGATGGGCCTTCGCCACGTCCCGCGTCCAGACGGCGGCCGCCAGTCCGTACAAAGTGCGGTTGCCGCGCTCCACGACTTCATCGACATCACGGAACGGCAGCACGCTGAGCACCGGGCCAAAGATCTCGTCCGTGGCGATCTGCATGTCGTCGGTCACGTTGTCGAAGACGGTCGGCTCGATGAAGAAGCCCTTGTTGCCATGACGGTTGCCGCCGGTCAAACAGTCGGCTCCCGACTTCTTGCCGCTGTCGATGTAGCCCATCACCTTGTCGAACTGCGTCTTATCGACCTGCGGTCCCTGAATCGTCTCCGGATCGAACGGGTCGCCCAGCGTGCGCGACTTCGCCCTGGCGACCAGTTTTTCGACGAAGCTCTTGTGCACTTTCTCTTCGACGAACAGCCGACTCCCCGCGCAGCAGCACTGACCCTGGTTGAAGAACAAGCCGAACTCGGCTCCCGCGATCGCGGCGTCGAGATCGCTGTCGGCAAAGACGATGTTGGGACTCTTGCCACCCAGTTCGAACGTGCAGCGTTTGAGCGTTTGAGCCGCCTCGCGCATGATGATCTGGGCCGTCTCGGTCGAACCAGTGAAGGCGATCTTGTCGACGTCGGGATGCTTGACGATCGCCGCTCCCGTCTCGCCGAAGCCGGTGACAATGTTGATCACGCCCGGCGGGAAGCCAGCTTCCTGGGCGAGTTCGGCGATTCGCAGACACGACAGCGGCGTCTGCTCGGCCGGCTTCATCACGATCGTGCAGCCGGTGGCCAACGCCGGCCCCCATTTCCAGGCGACCATGAGGAGCGGGAAGTTCCAGGGGATGATCTGCCCGACGACGCCTGTCGGTTCACGGCGAGTGTAGGTGAAGTAATTGCCGCGGACGGGAATCGTCTGGCCATGAATCTTGTCGGCCCACCCGGCGTAGTAACGCAAGCAGTCGATCACCAACGGCAGGTCGGCCGCGCGGGAATCGCGAATCGGCTTGCCGTTGTCGAGCGTTTCAAGAGCGGCCAGTTCATCGAGATGTTCTTCAACAAGGTCGGCCAACCGAAAGAGGAGCATGCCGCGATCGCGAGCATCCATCTTCGGCCAAGGGCCTTCCTCGAATGCCTTGCGAGCCGCCTTGATGGCCCGGTCGACATCCTTGGCATCGGCGAGAGCGACATCGGCCAACTTCTCTTCGGTGACGGGGTTGATCGTCGGGAACGTCTTGCCCGAATGCGAGTCACACCACTCCCCGCCGATGAGCATGCGGGTCTGACGAATCTTGGGAGGTGCAAAAGGTTTCGAGAGAGTGGCGGTGGCCATGTGTTGTCTCCTGAGAGTGCGATGAGGAGTGGTCGGGTGATTGAATGGTGAACCGGCTTTGATCACTGCTTTTGTTATACCGTCGCGAAATCAGAATCGCGACCATCGGAACATTGTCGCCTTTCGCTCCGCGAAAGCAGCGTTGGCGCGACACTGTGCGGTGAACGCGAGTTAACCTTGAGACGCGAACAGATCCTATACCCGACGCCTCTTTCGCGGAGCGAAAGGTGACGATGCTCAAATCGCCCGCGCCGATTGCTGTGCGCGCACAGGCAGTGTGTTCGCCTCGCTGAGCGGCACGAATTGGGCGCTGGCGGGGTCAAACGTAAAAACCTGGCCGGTTTCAAACTTGTACACCCAGCCGTGAATGTTGAGCGACTTGCGGCTGAGGGCGGCGGCGACCGAGGGATGCGTGCGGAGATGCTCGATCTGCACCAGCACGTTCTCCTCGACCGTGGCGGTCAGGCGCTCGTCGGGATCCGACAAGTCGCTGTAATTCTCTTCGATGATGCGCCTGGTCGACTCGGCATGCGCCATCCAGCTCCGCACGGCGGGCAGCTTGTCCAGCGACGATGGTTCCAGCAGTCCGGCCATCGCTCCGCAGTGCGAGTGGCCGCAGACCACGACATCCTCCACGCCGAGCACCGACACCGCATACTCGATCGTGGCTGCTTCTCCCCCGAGCACCGCGCCATAGGCCGGCACGATGTTGCCGGCGTTGCGCAGAATGAACAACTCGCCCGGCGCGGTCTGCGTCAGCAGGTTCGGGTTAATGCGCGAGTCGGAACAGGTGATGAACAGTGCCAACGGCGACTGACCCTCCGCCAGGCGTTCGAACAAATGCTGGTTCCGACTGAAGACATCGGTCTGAAACTGATGAATCCCTGTGACAAGTTTTTGCATTGTGAGTGGCCTCTATTGATTGTGGCGGCTGCGATTCGCGCAAGGGAAGTTTCAACCAGGGGCGCCATCCCTGGGGCGACAGACCCACGGCAGCAGGCGAACTTACGTTCGCAGCGGGGCCAGCAACCCGTTGTGCCAGCGATGGCCCGGCAGTACGAGAGGGACAGCACCAAGCGCATCAGTTTGGCGCAACACGCGCAGTCCGCCGAGTCGGTCATCGGAGAGCATCTGCATCCCACACCATTCGACGCGGGCCACCAGAGAGGCTTCCGCGAAGCCGATGGGAACTTCCTCGACAGGCGACGAGGCCTCGCGCGCCACAGTCGACGAAACCATGCACGCGACCGGCAACGCCGCCAAGCCGATCACGCAACCGGCGATCAGCAGCAGTAGCCGAATCGTCGGCGGCAGTTTTTTCGGTGTGGGAAGGGCGGCGCTCGGCATAGGGAATCACCATTCGGGTCTCAATCCTACACCAACCCCCATCACCAGCAAGTGCGATGGGTTTGCAGTGGGACGGCGGAATTTCGGATCACATCAACTGCGTTCCAGGCTTGACACCACCAAAAACCGTGTTGAAATACACATATCCCTCTTCTTTGACTGCGGAGCCTGCTCATGGTCGCTTGCCACCAGAGCCACGGATGGCCCGTAAAGGTTGTGTTGTTGTCGAGCCTCTTGCTCTTCGGAGGCTGCGAGGAGTTCTCCGCCTCAGACCCCAACGCAGGTCCGCCCGAAATGGCGCTAGGGAGGGCGGAAACCAAACCCGCTACATCGGACGCCGCGACGGGAGCCGACACCGGCGAAACCGTCGAGATGACCGTCTACATGGACGGCGTGGCGATCGACACGATCACGGTTCCTCGGTCGCTGGTCGATGCATCCAGTCCGCCATCTTCTGAGACTGCTCAACAGACGTCGACTGAAGATCCCGCACCGATCGATACCGCGACAGTTGCCGATGCGGGCGATGATGCAGCGGCCGTCGAGGAACCCGCCGGGGATTCAGACGTCTCCGCGGAAGACGTCGAGGTGATCGCGGCAAATCCCGAAGCAGAGGAAAGTGAGAAGCCGGCGATTCCCGAGATCCTACTGGAGCGCGAACGGGCGATCGCCGCCCAGATCGAACTCAATGCCGAAGTCGAGCAGCAAATGGACTGGCTCTCGGACACATTGGGGCAGCAGACGGTCCAGTTGCCGCCGCTCTCGCCGCCCGCCGTCGCCGGCCAGTATCCGATCTACCTGACTCGTGACGAAGCAAAATGGCAGATGGAACAGGCGGTTGTGCTGTCGCAATCCGGCGATTTCAAAGGCGCATTGGATCTGCTCACGGTCAACCAGTGCGACGCACTCGACTTCGAACTCTATGACGCCTGGTTGCGAATGAAGAACGAACTAGCCGCGCTCTACTTCGACTCGCTCGACGTCACTCCGCTGGCCGCCCGCATGACGGCCCTCGCCCTGTTTTACCATCCCGACTCGACAGTTCGCGTGATTCGCGACGACCTGCGCCGCGATTGGGCCTGGGCCTGGCGCTACGAAGGCCGCACGCGGGTGATGGAAGCCTTGTTCTCGCTGACGCCCGATCCCGAAGGGTTGCTTCCCGATTCGCTGCTGGCCATCGAAGGCTACTCGAACGTGGGTCTGCCGACGGACTTGTTGTCCACCGACCGTCCGCTCGAACACTATCACTATGCGGTCTACCTGATGGATGCCGAGTATCTGCTGAGCTACTCGCTGCAGAGCCGGGAGCTGTCGGGAACCGGCCGCATCTATTTCCTGGAGCGGCGCCTGGGTGATGACCCGGAAGTGTTATTCGTGTATCCGTATCTGCCCGACTATTGGACGATGCTGAATGAAGTCCGAGTTCACTTGGAACAATCACAACAATGAGACCCTCTCCCACACGCTTATTCGCAAGCCATCCGACATTATATGGAGTCTGAATATGCAGCCAAATCGAGTGTTGACGGGCTTCGTTGGCGCGATGCTTCTGCTGGCCACCTGTGGCGACGCCTATGCCCAGGCGCGCACCGTGGACCCGTCGGTTCTCGATGGCCTGCGGAGGGAGAGCGAAGAGCGAGACAACAAGTTGAATGCCGCGATCATTGAGGTTGCGGGCTCCGAACCGACTTTGGATCCCAACTCTGGGGATGCGCCAGCCAGCGGCGTTTCGGATCCTACTCCTTCTCACGCGAGTGACGTGATTGGCCCCACACTTGGCGTCCGGACGGAAGCGGAGGGGCAGGCCGCCGATGCCGCCGGGGGATCCAACTGGAACTTCAGCTCAAACGATCCGAATGTGATTGATAAGTTGGGTAACCTTCGCGGGGCCGAGGAACATACGGACGAAATCGTCGAGTCGTACGATGACGACATTTCGCAAACGATTGCCCAATCTGGGCCGGCGTCGAATGTGCCTGCCCCCCCTCCAACAACGCCCGGCGACCTTCCGCGATTGCTTCCCGACGTGGTGCGAGACAATTTCAACGAATTGAAAACAGTTCAGGAGGCACAAGGCATTCGGGATCATCTGCCTCCGCCAGATCCCCAAGCGGGAAGCGGCGCGGGCGGCGATGCGCCGGTTGCGGTCGCGCCGGAACAACTCTACGACAGTCTCCGGCAGTCCTGGGACAACGCCGCGCCGCAACCCGGCGACCCTCTCGTCGATCCTCCCAGGTCCACGCCGACGCTGCTGGATTTGCAGCGGGAACTCCAGCAGATGAACAGCGTCGTGATGCGTATGAACGATCTGGGGGTCAGGATCGCCGATCATAACAGCCGTGAACCCGTGCCTCCCTCTGTGGTTAATACTCAAGAGGAATACGACCAGTGGGTTGCGATCTTAAACGCGTATGACGTCGAAGCGCAAGCATTGAAAGACGAGCAACGTGACCTGTTCCGAGAGATTGGGATTGAACTGCCGCCGCAGGATCCACCGTACCCGCAGGATGGGTTCATCGATTGAATTGGCCCGTGGAGGCTCGCGATTGGCGCGATTTAACTCATTGTGTCGCCACGGCCTGTTGTTGGTCGCCTCGTGGTTTGTCGCTCAGTCGGCATTCAGCGACGACGACGTGATCCGGCGGGCGCGGGAGCAGACGATCGAGAATCAGCGGGCGCATGCCGCGGCGATCGCACTTGTCGTTTGGGAGCAGATCGAAATCAACAATCCTGGTGACGTCGATGCCGCCTGCCGCCAATTCGACGCCTGGGCCGCGGCCAACGGCGTTGTGGAATGGGCGAACAGCCGAGTGGCGGAAACACTGGCCGAAACAGAAGGCATGTTTGAGCCGGACAATCGTCCGCTAATCGAAGATTCCACGCGCCTGCGGCGCACCGAATTTGCCACCGACTCGCTACGACAATGCGGTGATGAGGCCGCCCGGCAGCGGATGAGCGATGCCGGCCTCTTCATCGGACCGGGATCGGGCAACGCGCCAATCGGCGACGATCCCTCGCTGGCCTTCCCCCGACTCGATCCGGCTGCGAGTTGGAATGCCCGCTTCCTCAAGGGAGCCGAGGATGAGTTCGCGGCCATCATTCAGAACATGCCCCCTTCTCCACCGGAGGTGACTCAACCGCCGTCGCTGCCGCCGCCAACTGTGATGGAGCAATTGCTCAACAGCTTCGATCTGGCCTGGCAGGCCCTCGCTGGAGGTTCAATACCCGATGTCGATGACGTCGCGGGGGCCGGCGCGGCGACTGCGACTGAACATCTGCGGGCCGTTATGGCCATTCTGGATCGTGCTCGGGAAGTCGATCGCCGCATGGAAACGCACAACGACAATTACCCCGATATTCCAGATCCCATTCCGGAAAACCAACGGGCCATGTGGGCGCAGATCATTGAGGACTACAACGCCGAGGCCAAGGCGATTAACGCCGAGAAGGAAAACGTGATGACTCTGTTGCGCGCCTGGAGCGGACCTTGAGTCCAAATGCCATGTGAGGTTTCGAGATGACGAGGTATCTGATAGGAGCGGCCGGTATCGCTTTGATTCTGTCCGGTTGTGACACGCAGCGAGCGCCCTCCAACGAGTCGCCTGCAGTCGAGATGGTTTTGGACGACGGTGGCGGCGGATCCGAGATTCAATTCTCGTCGGATGACGTGCGGTGGACGCAGCATCAACAGCAGCAGCAGATTTATGACGACTTGGCCGCGCAGCGGTCCGCGGAACAGTTAGGTCAGGAAACTCAAGACCAACGTATGCAAGAACTTCACGATGCCCTGAACCCGCCACACAATCAGACGATTCAGGACTTCACCGATGCCTGGAACCAGCAGCCATAATGATCCCGATCCCGCAGTTTGGAGGATCCCGATGTACCAAAATCCGATTCTTTTCGCACTCACCGCCACATGCCTCATAACTCTCATCGCAGGCTGCGATGCCCCCGTGAGCAACGCGCCGCCTCCGCCCTCCTATGACTATTACGGCCCGCTGGGCGACGGCGCATACGATCCTTCGCTCGACTCCCTCACGCCACTCAGCGATTCCTACGAGCAGTGGAATCGCGACCAAGAGATGATCCAGCAACAGTTTTTGGATCAGGCGATTCCAGCCGCCGAGCCAGTTCAATTGGAACCGCTGGAACCCGTTCAATTGCAGCCTGAATACGCCGTCCCTTATTGACGCGGGAGTTCCCCATGTCCTACAAGCCACGATTCCGCGATGCGACGGCGATCGTCGCGACAGCGATCCTGATCGGCACGTTGAGCGGCTGTGAGGAGCAGTTGGCTCCCGGCGAGCCTGGATTCGTCGCTGCCACGCCCGTGGGCAACAAGGTCGATGATCCGGCGACGCTGCAAAACATACCGATTGAAACCATCGTCGAAGTCTCCGGCGGATATGCCTTTCGCATTCTTGTTAACGGCGATGAGGTAGCAGCACAGGTCAATCCGATCGCGGGGACCGGCGCAACAACATTGCAGCACATTCAACCTGGAATGGTCGGCGGCGAGCGGCTCGCCGTCGAAGTGCTGACCGTCGAGGGCTGGCAGCCGACCACGCTTGGATCCATGTATGCCTACACGACCGGCAGCGCGTACACCAACCCCGATGGCTCCTACCGACCCTACTTATGCATCCGGGTGCTGGATGACGGGCGCATCGTCTACAACGACCAAGACAACCTCACCATCAGTGAGATTTCGCGAGCCGACATCGATACCCTGCAATATGCCTTGACAGCCACCCCCAGCCTGCCCACGAGGTTGTGCTCGATCTTCGTCGACCATCGGGCGCAGGAAGAGGCGACGCTGAGTATGGGCGCCTGGCAGATCAAGCTGCCGGCTGATTTTCACGGGCTACTCACTCCGCCGATACTGCAGCCGACGCAGTCGATTGAAGTCAGCCTCGACGGCCAACATCTGGGAACCATCACGCTCGATCCATTCGACCC
>JANNSB010000694.1:0-4981 GCA_031402175.1 Planctomycetaceae bacterium | reverse complement strand
CGGGCGAGGCCTACCATCAGTTGGGTCTGATCACCGAGGCCGAGGCCAGCTTCCGCATCCTCGCGACCGAACAGCCGAACCATGCGCCCGCCCATCGCTGGCTGGGAATGATCTACTACGATCTGGGAGCCTACGACGCCGCGATATCGGAGATGGACAGACTCATCGAGCTGTCGCCCGACGACTATCGGCCGCAGCGTCTGCTGGGGCTGATGTATTGGGATTTCGAGCGGTATTCCGAGGCGATCCCGCATTACGAGCGCGTATTGGAGTTGGACCCGCCGGCAGACGTCGAAGGCGAGGTGCGGGTCGAATTGGCCCGTTCGCTGGCGGCGTTGCTGCGTTACGAGCCCGCGCTCGAGGTCTTGGAAGGCGCGCCGGACTCCGCGGCGGCTCAGGTTGTGGCCGCCCAGTGCCACTGGAATTCCAGTCGCCCGGATGAAGCGCGACGCCTGCTGGCTGCGGCGCGGGAAAACGGTCCGACGATCCGCGAAGGTTACTTGTTGGAGGCCGACATCCGGTCGGCCGACGATGATCTCGCAGGCGCGCTGGACATCATGCGCGCGGCCGTCGCAGCGCACCCCCACGACGCGGAATGCCGCTATCGACTGGCTCTGTTGCTGGAACAGTCCGGTCACACCGAGCAGTCGGCCGCGGAGATGGCTGTCTACGAAGAGAACAGGACGCTCGCCACGCGCCTGACGGAACTCAATTATCAGGCGCTCCACGAGCCGCGCAATGCGGAGCTGCGCGACGAAATCGCCGACCTCTGCGAGAGACTGGGGAAAGTGGAGCTGGCACGTACCTGGCGCCAGGCGGCCGAGGCCTGCCGCGCGGGCGCGGAACGGTCTGCATTGCAGGAAGCGGCGCCGCCCGGTTGACCCGCTAGCGCAAATGGCGGCGATGTTCATCCGCCAGTTCGCGGAAGGCCGCATCGCCTTCCGCCAGAGTCGTGTAATGCTCGTACAAGAGCCGGTGTGCCGTCTGGTTCTCCGGATCAAGGTCGAGCGCGCTGTGCAGCCGAATCACACCTTCTTCCACATTCACATGCTGCAGGTAGAGTTGTCCCAACGTGACCAGTGAGTCGATGTCGGTGGGATCCTGCAGCACGACGCGATTCAGGCGATCGATCTCGGCCAGCGCGGCACGCGCCTGCTCGACAAATTCGAAATGCGGCCTGGCTTCGTCGAGTCGTCCGCTCAGCGAAAGAGACTGTGCCAAGACGTAATGCGCTTCGTCATTCAGCGGGTTGAGCGTTACGGCGTTCCGCAGATTCTCAACGGCTGACTCGTAAGCGCCGTTTTCGAATTGAATCCGACCCAGTTCGAGCAGCACGACGTGGTCTTCGGGAAACTCGGCTTTCGCGTGCTCGAGAAGCTCCAAAGCGCGAGCACCCTCGCCCGTGACTTTCAGGCAGGTGGCTAGTTCCACCATGGCGCTGGACCGCACCTTCGGTGAATCGAGGCAGCCTTCGAGCCAGGGAATCGCCTCGTCGAAGCGATTGCCTTCGATGAGCACCAGCGCCAGTTCCAGGCGCGCTTCAGCGAGATCCGGATCCAGCGTCAAGGCCAGTCGCAAATCGGCTTCGGCCTTGTCGAATTCGTCGCGGAACGCCAGCAGCCTGCCACGCAGCAGAAACGGCATCGCCAGGTCGGGTGAGTCCGAGGTCCACGCCTCCAGCAGGCTGAGCGCATCGCTGAAGCGTTGATTCCTGATGTATCCGATGACGAATGCCTCACACACGTCATCGACATCCTCGTGCGGGTCGCTGAGGAAACCCGCCAAATGCGGCTGTGCCTCCCGCATCTGGCCGGATTGAGCCCAGGCGAGAACCCGCTCTCGTCGAATTTCTTCGTCAGTGGCCCCCTCATGGACGGCTTCCGTCAGCAGCTTTCGCACCTGCTGCATTTCACCCAGTTTGCGGTAGGCGCGCGCGCGGAGCAGCGTGGTTGCCGCATCATCGGGGACCAGCCAATCGACGTACTCCAGCCAGGCGAGGCCTTCGTCGATGTGTCCCAAGCGCAGCTCGTTGCGGGCCAGCGAACGAAACGCCGGCGGCCACCAGAGATGCTTAATCGCAAACAAGCCGACCAGAACAACGATCAGAACCAGCATCCGGACCCAGCGCTTGCGTCCAGAAGCGGGCAATTTCTCTCCGCGCGTCGTGGTCAACTTGTCGATGGCCGATGGCGCTGCGACCGGCGGGATATTCGTCGCGGAAGCCTCCGCGGAATCAACCCTCGGCTGCCGTCGACGGCGCTTGTGTGCCATGGGAATCAGTCAATTGATGATCCGTTCGCATTCAACCTGAATCTTGAGTGTATGCTCCACTCCGACTTTGGGCGAGAGGCCGATCATTGTTTGGATGATCAGGGGATTTGTTATGCTATCGCTTTCGCGAATTGCAGCACCAGCTACTTCGATCGCCATGCAGGTCATTCTCCACCGCCATTGGGCAACCCGCGCCGCGGTGTTCATCGCCTTGCTCGTCGGCTGCAGTGGTGACGACGAGGACGGCAGCGGCACCGAGACTGCGGACAACGCCACCAGGCCGGTCATTCATGGGAGCGAATCGTCGAGGCCGGGCTCGGATGCCATTGCCGATCCGCCCCGTTTCGTCGACATGACCGAAACGAGCGGCATCGACTTCACCTATCGCAACGGTGAAGCAGCGGGGCACTTCACGATTCTGGAATCTCTCGGTGGCGGGCTGGCGGCCGTCGACTTCGATCTCGACGGTCGGGACGACCTGTGTGCCGCCGGGGGTGGCGGGTTTGGTCCCGATGAAAAGATTCTCGGGTTGGCCTGCGGTCTGTTCCGCAATCGCGGCGGCTGGAACTTTGACGATGTCACGCAACTCGCGCATGCCGAGAGTGGACGATACTACAACCATGGCGTTGCGCGCGGCGATTACGATCAGGATGGGTTTCCCGATTTGCTGATTACCGGCTATGGAGGGCTTGAACTTCTGCACAATCTCGGCGACGGAACATTCGAAACGATGGAGGTCGGGGCGGTGGGCCTAGTCGACAACTTGTGGAGCAGCAGCGCCGCCTGGGGCGACGTCGATGGAGACGGGCACCTCGATCTTTACCTGGCTCACTATGTCGACTGGTCGTTCGAGAACCACCCGTTGTGCGAGGCAGGCCCCGACCTGCGTGAGGTCTGCCCGCCGAAGAGCTTTCAGGGCCTGCCCGACACCCTGTATTTCAACAACGGGGACGGCACGTTTCGCGACGTTTCGACCGAGGCGGGTCTGAATACCGACGGCAAGGGATTGGGATGCCTGCTGGCCGATCTCGACCTCGATGGAGACCTCGAGATCTATGTCACCAACGACACGGTCCCGAATTTCCTGTATCGCAATGATGGCGCTGGAACCTTCACCGATCGGTCGCTGTTGAGCGGCACCAGTCTCAGCGATCGCGCTGTCCCCGACGGCAGCATGGGCGTCGACATGTTCGACCACAATCTCGACGGCCTGCCGGATCTCTGGGTGGTGAACTACGAGAGCGAAACCGCCGCACTCTATCAGAACGAAGGCAACTTGCTCTTTCGGCATGTGAGTCAGCCGATGGGGATCAACGACGTGGGGTCGCTCTACGTCGGTTGGGGCACCTGTTGCTTCGACATGGAGCGGGATGGCGACGAAGACATGTTCGTCTCGAACGGTCATGTGATTCGCTACCCTATCAACGCACCACTCAGGCAGACGCCGCTACTATTCCGTAACAATCCAGGGGATAAAGCATTCGAGAACGTGGCGCCCGCCGTCGAGGGTTACATGTCCGAACCACACATGGGCCGCGGCGCGGTTGTGGCCGACTTCGACAACGACGGCGACGTCGATCTTGCGGTGTCGCACACCAACGAAGCGATGTCACTCTTGTCGAATGAAAGCGAGGCCCAGGGAGGCTGGCTGACGGTCGACCTGATCGGCACGATGTCGCCGCGGGATGCGGTCGGCGCGGTGGTACGGGTCGTCACGCCCGAGCGCGAGTTCGTGCGGCACTGGAAGGGGGGCGGCAGTTATGCCTCGACCAATTCGCGCCGGTTGTACTTCGGTCTGGGTTCCGCGGAGCAGATTGATTCCGTGGAGATCACCTGGCCATCCGGCATCCAGCAAACCGTGACATCTCCGGAGCTGAATTCACTGCTCCGGATCGTCGAGCGCGGATAAAGCCATCGCCAAGAATTTCGAAGACCGATGAAACCACCCAGCGCCGGAGGAGGTTGGAAAGCGATCGGCTACAGCCTGAAGCTGGCGCGCCGCGTCGGTTGGCTGCGCATGTGGAAGGCCATGCGCTCCAAGAATGCCTGCAAGACCTGCGCGCTCGGCATGGGCGGGCAGCTCGGCGGCATGGTCAACGAGGCCGGCTACTTTCCCGAGGTGTGCAAGAAGTCGTTCCAGGCGATGGCTTCCGATCTGCAGGGCGCCATCCGGCGCGAGTTTGTTGAACAAACGTCGATCGCGCAGTGGCGGGCAATGACCAGCCGGCAACTGGAGCACTCCGGTCGGCTGGTGGAACCGCTCGTCTTGCATAAAGGAGACACGCGCTATCGACCGATCAGTTGGGATGGGGCTCTCGATCTCATCTGCCGGCAGTTGACCGCGGCCGGCCCGCAGCGCAGTTTCTTCTATGCCAGCGGCCGGTCGTCCAACGAAGCAGGCTTCCTGCTGCAACTGCTGGCGAGGCTCTTCGGCACGAACTACGTCAACAATTGTTCGTACTACTGCCATCAGGCCAGCGGCGTCGGCCTCGGCATGACGCTCGGCACCGGAGCGGGCACGATCAAGCTGGAAGATCTCGATCATGTCGATCTCTATTTGCTGATCGGCGCGAATCCGTCTTCGAACCATCCGCGTCTGATGCGATCGTTGATGCACATCCGCCGCCGCGGAGGCAAGGTGATCGTCATCAACCCGCTCAAGGAACGCGGACTGATGCGGTTCAACGTCCCCAGCGACGTGCGCAGCCTG
>JANNSB010000693.1:0-3198 GCA_031402175.1 Planctomycetaceae bacterium | reverse complement strand
AGCCGGAATCGGTCGTTCTCGCCCATGGACGACAACAATGAGGCGACAAACTCCCGCTGGTGCTCGCGCTTGGTGGAGTCCATCGAGGCCGAGGTATCGCACAGCACGAGCATGTTCATCGGCTCGCCATCGGGCAGCACTTCGCGCTGCCAGTTGCCGCCGGGTGAAGGGGGCATGAGTTGAATCACGAAATAGCCATCATCGCCCCGGCGATGGGGGATGACGACGACATCGGACTGCCGTTCATCGAGTTCGAACACGAGTTCGAAGTCGCGATCGGGGGAGTATTCCTGCGCGGAGAACTCGACATGAGCCGAGTGAGCGGTCATTTCACTTCGCACATCATGCGACGAGCATTCGACCTTCAGCAAAGGCAGGTCGGAGTAGCACAGCACATCGATCGACAGTTCCCGCAGCGGCGACGTTCGCAGCAGTTCGCTGTTGAGGGCGTACGAATAGCGATACCGGTTGCCTCGCAACGGCACCACCTGCGTATAGACGATCTTGATTCGCTTCTCGGAGTTCGCCTCGATCGGGAAGACGCGGGCCTTGAAGATGTTGCCGCCCGTCCATTCCAGCAGCCCCGGGTCGCGGCGTTCCCTCAGTATCGTTTCGTAGATCTCGCGTGCCCGCTGTTTCTCGACGACGTCGGCTTCGACCAGTTCGTCGCCGATCCACATGCCGAAGCCGCTGATCGAAGCATCCTGCGGCAGCGGGAAATGAAACACTCCTTCCAGACGCACATCGGTGTGATTGACGAACGACTGCTCGATCGTCGTGCGGACGATCTGATCGCGGATTTCGACGGAGACGTGGTGATAGCCGACCGTTAGCGGTACGTTTCTTCCATCCACTTCGACGATCAGTGAGCCGATCGATTCGTTGCTGGTGGTCCCCTCGAAGCCCTGCAGCCAGAGGGGTGGCTCGGCCACTGTCGCGAGTGATTCATCTCGGGCGACGCGAATGAGCTGCTTTCCCTCGGCAGTGACTTCGACCTGTGCTTCGCCGGGGCCGCGCAGCAGGAATGGTTCCTCCAACTCGCCCGACGAGTGGATCTGGACCTGGCCGTAATGCAGGCGGACTTCGCTCGGTGAAATGAACTCCAACAGTGACGCCGGCCCGACGGTGAGCTGGACCTCGGTCGTCATGGCGGCGAGCGCGGCATTCGCCCCACGGACATCGGTGCGGAGCCAGTCGCCGCGACGGAGCAGCATCTGGCGGGCCAGCGGCGTCCAGCGGGCATTCATCACCGGCTTCAGCGTGACGATCCCCTGCGCCTGCAGCACCTTGCCGATACGGCCATCCTCGCTCAACGAGTCGGCCACGACGAACAGCGACTCATCGAAGGGTTCATCGACCGCCACGAGGCGAACCTCCATCACCGGCAGTCCACCGGGGACGGCTCCCTTGTCGTGCGCCACGATGGCCCGCAGGCGATTGGTCGCTCGATCCGCATACCAGGTGAGTGCCAACTCGCGGTCGTTCTCCTCCAACGTGGTCTGGAAGACATCGCACTCGACCCCGTCGTAGACTTCCTGGCCGGTCGCCGGGACATCCGACAGATCGCTGGAGGCGACATCAAGGCCCAGGGCGTCGAAGACATCGACGCTCGCGCCGGCTCCCGTGAAGAACGGCGAGTCCTCGCTGACGACGGTGTTTTCGGTTTCATCCACCCGCCAGAGGCGCGAACCGCGAATGATCTCGTAACGCGTGGGAGAATCCTGACGCCGCACGACGCCCGGCTGATGAATCCACACATCGCGGGTGTCATCTCCCCGGACAAGCTGCAGATGCAGCATTTCGGCGGTGTTCAACGGCCTCAGCACGTCACCCAGGGCGATGCCGCCGCCCGGTCCGGGACCGAACAAACCGGCGACCCACAGGGCCACGCAAGAGACGGCGGCAACAGACACGGCGGCGAGCTTCGTCAACATGGAGCGACTTCCGGATTGCGGTGAGGATTGAGACTTGGGAGTGACGGCGGCCGACGATGAATGCACTTCGCGGACTGCGGCGCTGGGATGGCCCGACATGGAAGCCGGAGCCGGCGCTGCATTCAGCAACTTCTGGCGGATCGATTCCAGCGCGGACTGATCGACGCCAGCCGCATCGTGGCCAACCGTGCGCAGCAAGTCCCGCAGCCGATCGTCGGCATCGGGGTCATCGGGTTTGGCTACTTCGTCGGCCATATTTCAGAGTGTGCAAGTCCAGTCGGTCGCGCGTCGATTATTCTGCTGTCTCGATACGAATCTGTTCCGCAATCCCCATCACAGGCAGTTGCGTCGGCAAGCGTGAAGCGGGGAACCAGTGCTCGACGACCATCCGGCCTCCGACCCGAGTCCAGCGTTCAGCACGGTCTTCGGTGAAACGAACGATGAAGTAGCCATCGCCCTTCTCGACAGTCCCGGTGTCGTGCCATGTGCCGGCATCCACGGCGGCGGTGCCGTCGCCGCTGAGTATGTAGGCCTGCACGACGCCGTTGGCGAACTCGGCCCGCCAATGTTCGGCCCAGAGCGGCTCGGTGACCGCGACTAGGGTCACTGGATACCACCGACTCCGGTCTGCATGGACTCCCCAAACATCGGGGTCGCCGCTAACCTCAATGTGTTTCGCCGTCCCGGCATCCGGAATCGTCGGCACGAAGCGTTCGAGATGAAAACCGTCGATCGACTCTCCGGTCTCTGCATTCTCGATCCGCAAGTAGTGTGGCTGACATGTCCCCAGCGTGGTGTGATCCCAATGCAGGTCGTAGGTTCCTTGCGGCAATGCCACCGTGGTGATGACGTTTTTGAGCCTGTCGTCGCCAACGACGCCCAAATTGCGCCCGCCGATAGTGAGTTCCGAGGTATCGCCGTTCACTCCGCCGCCGGCATGCCAAATACTGACGATCATGTCCTCGGGAATGTCGAAATACCCGTGAAGCTGTATGGTCACCGGAGGCCGATACTCGCCGTCGTAGAACAACTCAGGGATCAGTTCTCCCGTCCAAAGTCGGCCGGTGTGGTAGGTGAACAGCACATTTGCCAGCGGCCCATTGACGGCGGCGGTGCCAACGAGCCCGGGTCGGCGGTCATTCACCGAGGAGAGATCGACTTGCGTGAAGGTTACGACCTCCGGCGAGACAGCATCCCCGACGAGAGGGAGTCCCAAGGGTTGCCCTGTCAAGGCGGCGAATATGATGAGCATGTGCTGGATCAT
>JANNSB010000692.1:0-11923 GCA_031402175.1 Planctomycetaceae bacterium | reverse complement strand
CGTTTACACGTTCGACAGCGATCTGGGTGAAACTCGCTACCGTTTCGCGACACGTTTCATTCCGACGGCCGAGGGGATGGAAGTCTCGACAACGACCCCGGAAGACGGCGAAGTCCTAAGCGACCCCAGCACCGTCGACTGGCCGACGTTGCTCGCGCCGCGCGGCGTCACGACCCGTATCGGCGATTCGCTCGACACGCTGCTCGCCGAGGGTAAGGGGCGCTCACTGTCGGGGATCGCAGTCATCACCGATGGCGCTTCGAATGCGGGACGCGGCGTCGAAGCCCCCAACGAAAGAGCGCAGCGAGATGGGGTCACACTCGTCGCGATCGGCGTCGGCAGCACCGAAGAGCCGGTGAATTTGCAGGTTGCCAAGATGGTCGTCCCACAGGATGTGGCCTTGCAGGACGCCTTCGACATTACGGCGCTTGTGCAATCACAAGGTCTCGCGGGAACCAACCTCTCGCGAGATGTCACCGTCACACTGCTGGAACGGCACGAAGGAGAAGAACAGCCGACGGAGACATCGTCGAAACAGGTGACGCTCTCGGAGGACGGCATTCCGGTCGATGTGGAATTCCCGATCACTCCCGACGTGGCAGGTGAAGTCGAATACACGATTCGCATCGCCGGTAACGGCATCACCGAGACGATGACCGACGACAATAGTCTCGCCCGGCGAGTGAACATCTACGATCGTCCGTTGCAGCTCTTGATCATCGCCGGCGGGCCGGGACGCGATTATCAATTCGTCCGCAACATGCTGCATCGGCACTCCGGCTTCGAGGTCGATGTGTGGCTGCAGACCGGCGTGGTCGGCATCAGCCAGGACTCACGCAATCTGTTGTTCGATTTCCCGGCGACCCGCACCGACCTGTACACTTACGACGCCATCATTGCATTCGATGCCGACTTCGCCGAACTGACTCCCGAACAACAGGAGATGCTCCGCGACTGGGTCTTTCAAGAAGGGGGCGGCCTCTTGATGTGCGCCGGCGATGTCTTCACGAAGACGCTGGCTGTTGCGATGGGGGAAGATCAACAGGCCATCCGCGACATCTGCCCTGTTGTCTTGCAGCCGATGGGAACTCGCGTGACGGGCGGTTCCGCCGATCAGGCGTGGCCGCTGGGCCTGACGCCCGAAGGCCAGATTGCCGATTTCCTCAGACTGTCCAACGACCCCGTCGAAGCCGCCCAGATCTGGGCCGACTTCAAGGGAGTGTTCGCTTCGTATCCCATCCAGGCGCGGAAGGCAGGCTGCACGGCCTACATCGAATTCACCGATCCCTTTTCGCGAGGCAACGCGGGACAGCCCGCACTCCTCGCCGGGCAGCGATATGGGCAAGGCAACAGTTTCTTCCTCGGTACCTCGGAGATCTGGCGCATCCGCAGCCTGGACGAAGAGTACTACAACGAGTTCTGGACTAATCTCACTCGCAAGGTCTCCGAAGGCCGCAGCCGGCGCGGACAACAGCGGGCCATGTTCATCCTCGAAGGCCACGAAGTCACGCTGGGGCAGACGGTCCCCGTGAGGGCGCGCGTGTTGTCGCCGACATCCGAGCCGTTGGAAGTAGACGAGATCACGATCGAAGTGTTCCAACCCGGCGGCCGGCCTGTCACCCCGCAAGTCGTCTTGCGTCGCGAAGAGGGTCGGCCCGCCGAATTCGTGGGGAGTTTTCGGGCCTCGGTGGCCGGCACCTGGCAGTTGCAATTGCTTGCGGAGGGGCTGACCGAGCCGGTCGTGGAGGAGATTCGTGTGCTCAATCCTCCGCTGGAACTGGCCAATCTCCGGCAGGATGTGACTGCCCTCAACGAGCTTGTGGACGGCACCGGCGGCAGATACCTCACTTTGGACGAGGCGCAGACAGTTCTCCCCGATCTCTTTGAAAACAAAACCCAATACATCACCATCGACGAGCAACTTCAGGAACTCTGGGACCGCCAATGGGTCTTATACTTACTGGTGACCCTGCTCGGACTGGAGTGGCTGACTCGTAAACTCGTGAAACTGGCCTGATATCGTTATGACCACCGATCGATGAGTTTGTTCAACCCCGAAATCCAGCGCGTACTCGACGGCCTCAGGCAGCGCATCCGCCGCTATCTGCTGATCGAGGGGGTGAGCCGGGTGCTGATCCTCCTGGCCATCCTGTTCGTCGTGTCGTTCGTCATCGATGTGGCGTGGTTTCGCATTACGCGATTGGAACTGCCCGGCTGGTTCCGGCGGGGCTTCCTGATCGTGATGGTCGCGACATTGGCAGGCACGCTCATTTCGTGGGTGGTGTTGCGGCTCACGCAGCGCATCCGCGGCAAGGCTCTCGCGCTCGTGTTGGAGCGTCGGTTCAAGCACCTCAACGACAGGCTCATCACTGCCGTCGAACTCGCGGATGAACCAGAGGATGCCCAGTCGATCAAATCGGCGATGGCTCGCCGCACCGTGATGGATGCCGGCGAGCAGATTCGTGCACTCGATCTGGATCAAGTCTTCGACAACCGCCGGCTGCGACGAGTGATCGTCATTGCATCAATGCTGGTCGCGGGCATCGTGGGGTTCGGCCTCATCAATGCCGCCGGCATGCAGCGCTGGGCGAACGCCTATCTGCTGGGCAAGGATGACTACTGGGATCCCTTCCGCAAGAACAGTCTCACCGTTCGCATTCTCGCGCAGCCGGGCGATCGCGTGCGCGAATTCAGCGCTGATGGGGTTTATCGGCATCCGCGCGGTTCGGATCTCACGCTCATCATCGAATCGTCCGAGGCTGCTGATTCTCCCGATTCGGTCACTGTGTACAGCACCTGTTATGCCTCGACCGGCACGCGTTCGGATGAAGGCCGTGCCGCCAGGGTCCGGGAGCATGAATACCGGCACACGATCCAACGGGTCACCGACAACCATGAGGTGTTGGTCATGGGCGGCGACTTCAGGAACCGCACTCCGCTCAAGATCGAAGTCGTCGATCCACCGCGTATCGCCGAAGTGCGTCTCGAGTGCGACTATCCCGACTACATCGGTCGCGACGAGGAAGAAGACAAACCTGTCGTGGTGCAAGGCGCGCAAGTAATCTTGCCGATGGAGACACGGTTTCACTTCGTGGGGTCGGTCAACAAGCCCTTGCGAGGATTTCAAATCCGCTCGCCGGCCATGGACCTCGAGTTCGGCTTGCCGGCTGACGCGGAAATCGGGGACGCACCCTTGACGGCCACGCTCGTCATTCGCGGCGAAGAAGGCACACCCGCCACCGTGGTCGAACTTCCCGTCGAACAGACGAAGGACTGGTTTTCCTCCGACCGGCTGAGTTTTTCAGTTCCGTTCCATCTGGGCCTCGGTTCCACAGAGGCGCTGGCCGCTGTCGCCGCCAGCGAGTCGGGGAGCGTGCCAATCCCGCTGCCTCCCGATCTCCCCTTGCAGATCACGCTGGAGGATGATGATGAAATCTTCAGCCAGGAACCTTCCCGTCTGACGATTCGCGGCAAGCTCGACCAGCCTCCGGTCATCGAGACCCAGCGGACCGGCGTCAGTGGTTCGATCACCCGCATGGCGACCGTCCCGATCACGGGCAAAGTCACCGACGATTACGGCGTGGCCCTCACCGAATTTGCATTTCGCACCGAGGCCGAGACCGAATTGGCCCAGTCGCAGATGAGCCGTTCGCCCGAGGGGACGACCGAATTCGTGCTGCAAGCCTCTGAGGAGGAGCGGTACGAAAAGTTCGACGTCTTGCCGTTGGAACTGCAGGTCGGAAACACGTTGACATTGACGGTCATTGCCGAGGACGGCGACAATATCAACGGGCCCCATCGGTCCCAGGGTGAGATGTACGAGTTCGTCATCGTGCCTCCGGAAGAGATTCTGGCGCTGCTGGCGGACAAGGAACTCAACCTCAGGCAACGACTGGAACAGATTGAACGCGACTTGCAGGCCGTGCAGGTGATGTTGCTCGATGCCCGCGGTCAGGTCGCGGATCGGGAAGGTGTGATCGCGCAAGGAGGCTCGGCTGTCGATATCGACCGGTTGTCGGGACTGATCGAGTCCGTTCAGGAGCGGACGATCTCCGATGTCCATCAGAACCATACGGAGACCCGGACCATCGAACTCCTCATGCAGGAAATTCGAGCCGAGATGATCAACAACCGCATCGACAGCGCCGAGATGCTCGATCGGATTGACCGGGGAATCCTCGCCCATCTGCAGGTCATCAACGAGCAGGACTTCCCCGAGGTCGATCAGGCCCTGGCCCTGTTCGGGCTGCAGAATCAGTCGCGGGCGAATCCCACCGAGCACATCGACGTGGCCGACCTCGCGCTCGACCGCCTGTTGCAGCGGATCGCCATCGTCCTCGCGGAAATGCGCCGACGAGAAAGTTTCAACGAGCTGCGGGACGTTCTGGCCCGTATGCTCGAACGACAACGTGCCATTCTCGAAGAGACTCGCGACGAACAAACTCGCGACCTCTTCGAATCGACTGAGTGATCAATTGGATTTCGGATTCGGTAATCCACCTGGGGAGGTTTGAACATGCCTGCTTCTCGACGCCTCTGTCAGTCCGCCGCTCTGGCCACGCTGCTCGCCTGCGGAGTCCTCTCCACCTGGATGCAGGGCGCCCTCGCCGATGACCCGGCGGCGGCTCCCGTCGACCCGGCTGCCACGACCGCGGAACCCACGGCGGAAACGGCAGAAGCCGAGACCGGCCTCCCGACCCAACAACAGCAATTGCAGCGGGACTACGAACGCTTCGAGCGCTCACTCTACGAAGTGGGCGAAGCCACGCGGGCGACCGATCCCGTGCGGGCCGAACTCCTGCTGCGGGCGCAGAACGAGAGCCGCACCAACGACATTCTCAGCCGGCTGGCGACAGTGTCCCAACTGCTCGAAGACCGCCGGTTCGGCGAATCGATTCGCTCTCAGGAGTTGCTCATTGCCGAGATGGAAGCCCTCTTGCGACTGCTGCAGAGCGAAGACGAACGCCAGCGTCTGCAGGCCGAAATCGAGCGCATCGAAGATTTGCTGGAGGATGTTCAGCGCATTGTCGGCGAGCAGAAGGACGTGCGCGCCGACACCGAGCGCGGCGACGATGCCGAGGGACTGGAGGATGCGCAGCGCACCGTCGCCGACCACGCGGCCGACCTCGCGAACAAGATCGATCAGCAGGATTTGGAGCGCGGCGTCGGAGAGCCTGCTGAAGGTTCTCCGATGGAAGGGGAGCCCAGCGAGGGCTCACCGATGGAGGGTGAAGGCGAACCGATGGAAGGCGAAGCCCAGGAACCTGGCGACATGCCTCCCGGCGAAGGGGAGCCAATGGAGGGTGAACCGATGCCGGGTGAACCCATGGAAGGGGAGCCAATGGAAGGCTCGCCGATGGATGGTGAACCGATGCCGGGATCCCCTATGCCGGGGTCACCGATGCCCGGTTCACCGATGCCCGGTTCACCCATGCCGGGATCACCCATGCCGGGATCGCCCATGCCGGGGCAGCCGATGCCCCCCGGACTGCAGCCGCTCGGTCCGCCTCCCGAAGGTGGGGGTGATCAGGCCGGCGAGCAGCAGGATCCGCTCGATCAGCAGACCCCCGGTCGCGACGAGTTGGAACGTGCCCGCGAGGAGATGGAGCAGGCGATCAAGGAACTGGAAGGCCGCCGTCTCGAACAGGCCTCCGATGAGCAGGACGAAGCGGTTGCCGAACTGGAGCGTATGAAGGCCAAGCTCGAAGAGATCCTGCGTCAGTTGCGCGAAAAGGAGAAGGAACTCTTCCTGCAGATGCTCGAAGCCCGCTTCCAGCAGATGCTGCAGGCGCAGTTGCTCATCAATTCCGAGACGCTGCAACTTGATCAGGTTCCGCAGGAGGAGCGTCAGCCGCGACACATCGCGCGGGCCACGCAGTTGTCGCGGGATGAACTCGCGAACGCCCTCGAAGCCGATAAGGCCCTCAACCTGCTGCGGGAAGAAGGCTCATCGGTCGCGTTCCCCGAAGCCGTCGAGCAAATGCGGGACAACATGCTCGAAGTTACCCATCGCCTGGAGGGGGCCGATACCGGCCCCACCACGCAGATAATCGAGCAACTCATCGTCGAGACGCTCGAAGAGATGATCTTCGCGCTGCAGAAAGAAATGGAAAAGCTCAAGCAGCAGGAAGGCGAGCCGCCTCCACCGGGTGAACCCCAGGATCCGCCGCTGGTCGACATGCTCGCCGAACTCAAGATGATTCGCTCGCTGCAGAACCAGATCAATCGGCTGACCCGTGCTTATGGCATGGAATTCGAAGGTGAGCAGACGACCGATCCCGAGCAGATTCGCGTCTTGAACGACCTTTCCAACCGGCAGGACAGAATTCAGGAAGCGACCTACGATTTGTCTACGGGCCGGGCGGAACTCGGCCAATAATGAAGTGACGGCGCTCGTTGATTCCTACAAGAGTTGAATCGTCTCAGGAGGCATGCATGAATACTCGCCGCATCGTTGCCGTGATGGTCGTCAGTCTATTGTCGAGCGTCGGCATTTGCCGGGCCGATGTCTATGCGGCTCCGTCGCTCGACAGCGCGCGTCAGCAGGCGCTCCACTGGATCAACCTGCAAGGGGAGGTTGATGCCGAGCTGCGTGCCGCGGCCGAGGGGCTGTGGCACTTCGAGGGAACTGATCCCTCGGTGGCCGACCGCTATGCGGCGCTCTTGCAGACGTTTTACCTGATGAGTCCGCAGGTCCGCGAACTCGTCGATGCGTGCGCCCTGTCGCAGCGAGTGCTCTCCGCGCAGGAATTTGCCGCCCTGGCGGAGACCGATGCCAATCCGCTGTATCTCAACAACGTGCGCCTGTTCTACGCCCGTTATCTCACTCTGCTGATGCTGTATGATGAAGCTCTGGCCCTCTTCCAGCAAATTGATGTCAACCAAGTCTACGACCCGGCCAGTTGCCTCTTCTATCGCGCGGTCTGCCAGCACGCGCTGCTCTTGAAGGACGACGGCCTCGCCACGATTGATGAACTCCTCTACTCCACCGAAGATGTCCCCGTGCGCTACGCCACCATCGCCGAATTGATGAAGCACGACCTTGAGGCCCTCGAAGGGCGCTCGCTCGATGAAGTCAGCCGGCAGATGAGCGATGTCGAGCGGCGCCTCGCCCTGGGCCGCGCCGGACAGCAGGTGCAGCGGATCGAAGATCAGATCATTTCCACTTTGGATGAAATCATCGAAAAGCTTGAACAGCAGCAGGGTGGCGGCGGCGGCGCCGGAGGCGGCGGCACGCCCAATAGCCCGGCGTCGGATTCCTACATCGGCGGCCGGCAAGGGACCGGAGACGTTGACCAGCGTCCGATTGGCACCGAAGACAACTGGGGCAACCTTCCCGAACGGGCCGAGACCGAGGCGAAGAACCTGATCAACACGCAGTTCCCGGCACACTATCGGCGGGCGGTGGAGGAATACCTCCGCCGGATTGGCGAGCGCCCGGCGGCAGAGTGACCGCATTAAGCTCAGGCCAAGTCAGCACATTCACACAAGGGGCATTTCACGCCAATGACCGCGGTCTATCTCTGGGTGGCCTTGTTGGGCCAATCGCCTGATGCACAGGCAACGCTGCTGAGCGGCGAAACGCATTCCGGAAGTCTCGCGCGAGTCGATGCCGAGGGAGCCACGCTGCTACAGCTTGACGGTACGGAATTGAACCTTCCGGCCAGTGAACTCCAGGAACTGCGGGTATCGGCCGACATCGCGCCTGCCGACCTCAACGAGGTTCCGCTTGTCATTGCATTATCGGACGGGTCGCAACTGATCGCTTCCGAGTTTACGAGCGATGGATCGAGCATCACTCTCGCGACCGCGTACGGCGCGCTTGAACTGCCGATCGGTCTGGTGCAGTCGGTACGTTTCTCCGCGGTGGAAGCGGGTCAACTCACCTCGTGGAACGACCTTTTGGCGCGCGACAGCCAGAACGATTTGCTGGTCATCTTGAAGGACGGCGTGCTGGATTTCGTGGGAGGCGTCGTGGGAGGCGTCGGCCCCGAAATGATCTCGGTCATCGTCAACGATCGCGAACTCGAACTCCCGCGAAATCGGGTCTTCGGCATGATCTACGCTCGCCGCGAGCCCGCTCAACAGTCGCCGATCTGCGAGTTGAGTCTCGCCACCGGTGAAACGCTGCGGGCGGTCGATCTCGCCTGGGAGAATGATGGTTTGCTCGTATCGCTGACGGGCGACGCCCAATTGAGGGTCGCCGCTGCCGCTGCGAGCGTGTTCGATTTCGGCCTGGGAAAGATTCGTTATTTGTCGGACTTGGAAGAGTCCGAACTCGAGGCGGCTTACGAGCCCGTCGGGATTCAGTCCCCCGGCGCGCCGCTCACGTTTCCGATTCGGGTCAATCGGCGACTGGTGCTGGGTTCCGAGCGTCAGACGAGCGATCGCAGCATCTGGGTGCACTCGGGCACGACGCTCACGCTTCGCGCGAATCGCGACTTCCGCCGCCTGGAGATGACGACCGGCATCGTGCAGGAAAGCTTCACGGCCAATATCGAGCCGCGGGTCAATCTCGTCATCACCGGCGACGGACAGCCGCTGTTCCAGGAAACGATCGCCTGGAACGAGCCGGCCCGCGAACTGGAGATCGATGTCGCAGGAGTCCGCATTATCGAGATTCAGGTATTGCAGACCGAGCCGACGCTCGGAAGTTGCGAACACTTGGGATTGGGAGAAGCCCGGCTGGTGAAGTGACCGTCGGGATTGAGGATTGGGGATTTGTCATTGGGTGATTTGAGGAGACAGGCGTTTGCCGTCGCCAATCACCGAACGACTGCTCGATCCACGGCACGCTGGGATCTGTCAGCATTCAATGTTTGGAAGGGATTCCAATGAGCCATGAGCCTCTGGGTTCATCCCGCATCGGACAGTTCACTCGTGGCGGGTACGCTCCTTCTGCCGCGGGCGTCGACCTGTCGCCCGAACTCGCTGCGTCGGCGCAGGGCAATCCGGGCTTGCAAATTGCGATTCAGTCCTCCGCAAGGTGGCTGCTCGATCGCCAGCACGCCGATGGCTTTTGGGTGGGGGAACTCGAAGGAGACTCGATCCTCGAATCGGAGTACATCCTGCTTCTCACCTGGCTCGGGCGCGGGAACAGCGACATCGCCAAACGGGCGTCCCGCTATATTCTCACGCTGCAGCAACCGCACGGCGGCTGGGCTCTCTATCCCGGTGGGCCGCTGGAAATCAGCGCGTCGGTCAAGGCGTATTTGGCTCTCAAGATCACCGGTCACGATACCGCGTCTCCGGCGATGCAGCAGGCAAAGCAGGCGATTCGCGATGCAGGCGGAGCCGAACAGGTCAACAGTTTCACGCGCTACTATCTGGCGCTGCTGGGACTGATCGCTTATCACAAGTGTCCGGCTGTTCCGCCGGAACTCATGCTGCTCCCGAGCTGGGCGCCGTTCAACATCTACGAAATGTCGGCCTGGTCGCGGACGATTCTCGTGCCGCTCAGTTTGCTCTGGGCGTATCAGCCTGTGACATGTCTTCCCGCGGAACACCGCATCGATGAACTCTTTCTCGGTTCACCCGAGTCGTTGCCAGCCGTGATGCCGACCTGCAGGCATCTCGACAAGATGCGCCGGCGTTCGTTCATCCCGTGGGAGGGCGTGTTCCGATTCGCCGACCGCGCGTGGAAGCTGCTGGAAAATCTGCGCATCAAGCCGTTGCGCAAACTTGCCGTACGCCGCGCCGAACAGTGGATCATCGAGCGCCTCGCGGAAAGCGACGGGCTGGGGGCGATCTTTCCTCCGATCATCTGGAGCGTCATCGCACTCAAATGCCTCGGATATGCCGATGATTCTCCAGAGGTCACAGGCGCTCTGAGTGAACTGGAAAGACTTACCATCGACGAGCATGGACTGGTGCGTCTGCAACCCTGCAAGTCGCCGGTCTGGGATACGGCCATCAGCATGATCGCCCTGCGTGAAGCGGGCGTCGACGCGACTTCGCGGCCGATCGCGGCCTCCAGGAACTGGCTGCTCGATCGCGAAATTCGCCGGCGCGGCGACTGGTCGGTCCGTAAGCCCAAGGTCGATCCCGCGGGCTGGTGCTTCGAGTTCAACAACGCCTTCTATCCCGACGTCGACGACACGATCATGGTGGTCATGGCCCTTGCCACCGCGTTGCCGGGCGAATGTCATGCCGTCTGGACCACGAGCCTCGTCGCGCAGGACGGCGAAACGAGCATAGCGGAGCCGTTCGCCACGACGTTCGCGGGGCGCACGTCGAACACGTTGCAGGCCGTGGCCGACATCGAAGACTCCCGGCGCACGCTGGGGGCGATCGGGCGCGGCATCCGCTGGGTGTTGGCCATGCAGTGCCAGGACGGAGGCTGGGGAGCGTTCGACGCCGACAACACGCGAGAGGTGCTTACTCGGGTGCCGTTCGCCGATCACAACGCGATGATTGATCCCCCGACGGCCGACATCACCGCGCGGGTGCTGGAAATGTTCGGGCGCCTTGGGGCCGATGTTCGGCATCCGCAGCTTCAGCGCGGCCTCGAATTCGTCTGGAAGGAACAGGAAACCGATGCCAGTTGGGTCGGGCGCTGGGGCGTCAACTGTCTCTACGGCACCTGGCAATGCCTGGTGGGTCTGCGCGCCATCGGCATCGAAGCCGCAGACACGCGCATGCAGTCGGCCGCGAACTGGCTCAAGAGCCGGCAGCAGGCCTGTGGCGGTTGGGGCGAGACCGCTCTCAGTTACGACGAGCCGGCGCTGCGTGGTCAGGGTAAACCGACGCCGTCACAGACCTCGTGGGCGCTCATGGGCCTCATGGCGGCCGGCGAGGTCGGGTCGCTGCACATGGAACGCGGCATCCGCTGGCTCATCGAGCAGCAGACCGCCGAGGGGACCTGGGACGAAACCGAGTTCACGGGCACGGGATTTCCCAGGGTCTTCTATCTCCGCTACCATCTTTATCGCCATTACTTTCCGCTGATGGCGCTCGGTCGTTACGCACGGCTGATCGGCAGCCAGAAGCCAAAAGTAGAGAGCTGAGAGCAAAGAGCCGGAATCCGGAATATCATTCGTGCTCCCTGCTCCATGCACCATGCTCTAAGCTCAATCATCGAACGTGGACATCTCAGACGCATCCGTGATGGCTGTCGCCGAATGCACCGATGACGAACTGATGGTGCGCCTACAGGAAGGAGACGCCGCCGCCTTTCCGCTCCTGGTCGAACGCTACAGCGGCCGGCTGATCGGCTTCTTCTGTCGCAATGTGCGCGATCGCTATCTAGCCGACGATCTCACCCAGGAGACGTTCCTGCGGGTCTACGAAGAGGGGTGGGACTACATTCCCCTGGGGACGTTTCGCGCCTGGTTGTTTCGCATCGCCCGCAACCTGATGATCGACACGATCCGCAAGCAGGGTCGTGACGCCCTGGTTGGCGCCTATCGACCCAGCCAGGGATCCGAGGATTTGCTCTGGCAGCTAATCGTCGCCGATCTCGCCACTCCGCTGGAACAGATTCGCACTCAGGAACTGGCGACGGCGCTCAATGCGTCGCTCGAGAAACTGCCCGAAGAGCAGCGATTGACTTTTACTCTCCATCATTTCGGCGAACTCAAACTGCAGGAGATTTCGGAGGTGCTGGACATCCCCCTCAATACCTGCAAGAGCCGGCTGCGGCTGGCCCGCGAGAAACTCAGCGAATCCCTAAAACAGTTCGACGTGGATCAGGAGGCCCACGCGGAATGAGTCGCCCCGTTCGCAGCATTACGGAATAGAATGCTCAATCCTCTGGAAAACGATGACCTGAATACTGTTCGCCCCCGTTACACCTGAATCCTAGTCTCTGGCCCCTGTCATCATGCCCTATTTCAGCCGTCTGACGGACATTGTCACCTGCCGCCTCAGCGAAATCCTGGAGCGCGTCCCCGATCCCCTGCACGCGCTGCCTGAGATCATTCGG
>JANNSB010000691.1:0-3223 GCA_031402175.1 Planctomycetaceae bacterium | reverse complement strand
CGATGATGCGAGTCGTATTCGCACAGGCCCGCCATGGAGAAACATCGTCTGGGCGGCAACAGCGTGAGCTGACCGTCATCGCCGCGAGTTCGCTCGTACAGAGCGAGGTAACCTTCGTGATCGAGCATCACGAGGTCGTTCAGTCCATCCCCCGTCCAGTCGACGACGACCGGCGTGGTACGCCACTGCGTGGCGAGCGTGCCGGGTTCGGGTGTCCACCAGGTCCATTCGGGTTTCGGAGTTTCACCTTCCCATTCGACACTGATCGGCTCGGCCACATTGAATGCGGGCCGCGCTGCCTCGCCGATGTTGCGATACCAGACCACCTTGCCCCAGATGTCGTTGACGACCAGATCGACCAGGCCGTCGTGATCCCAGTCGGCCGCGCTCGGCGTCGTGTAACCCCACTTCGCCTCGCACGGCCCCTGAATCGACCCGTTCGGGCCCGCCTGATGCCGCAGATAGAGATCATCCGGCTCGCGGGCATGGATCATCAACTCGATGCGCTGCGGCTCGGCCCAGCTTGGCTCCGCGCCTCCCCCAAGGTTCTCGATGAATCCGATGTAGCCCGCCGTGTTGCCGCAGACGAGGTCTTCATCCCCATCGCTGTCGAAATCGACGCTCACCGGCGTAACGAGTGCGCCGAACTTCACATCCGCCGCCTGCTGGCGGAAGTAGTCGGGGGATGAGAACATCGGCAGTCCGTCATCGCCGATGCCGCGATTCTCGATGAAGGCGACCCGGCCGTCCTCGTCGCCACAGATGAGATCAGAGTCGCCGTCGCGGTCGCAGTCGATCGCCGTGGGAGTGATCATCTGCAGGTCCATATGGATCGGCAGCCTGCGCCCGGCTAGCAGTTGCATCTCGCTCGCGCTGCCCTCATTCTCGAAATACGTGAAGCCATCCAGGAACTCGCCGCAGATGAGGTCGAGGTCGCCGTCGTTATCGAAGTCGGCGAAACTGGGTGAAGGCATGCCGAAAACGTCGATGCGTTGGCCCCCCGCAGTCAGATGGATCGGATCGGCGTAGCGCGGCTCGGCATCGCTTCCCTCATTGAGCGCGAGGTACACGTACCCATGCAGCGGGCCGTTGATCCATTCACCGGCTTCACTCCAGGCATCGTCCCAGCCATAGTCGTCCCAGACTTCGATGCCGATGACGAGATCCTGATCGCCGTCGGCGTCAACGTCGGCCGACTTCCATTGATTCGCCCGATAGCGTTCGAACGCGGGATCGATCTTCGGTTGGAGGTCGAGTTCGCGGGCTTCGTCGTATCCCAAATCGCGAAAGTTGATGTACTCGACATTCGGGATGAGCACGCGGAACTCATCGGCCCCGCTGACGTACGAAATCTGCACGTTCGGCTGCGCGGGTCCAATCTGCACAGCCGGCAGAAACGTAGGCAGCTTCGGATCATCTCCTGGACTCTCGAAAAACCACGTCCCACGATAAGGCGTGTCGGGACACGAGACGACCAGGTCGTAGTCGCCGTCCCGGTCATAGTCCATCGGCAACGGCCACGCCCACAGTCCGACGCCAAGATCAGCCGTCTCCGCGCCGCCGTTGTACGAGAGTCGCTGCAGAACATCGTCAGCAGCGGCATATCGCGAGTGGATCGCGGCGATGGCGATCGCGGCGATGAATCGCAGTGTGGATTGGTGATGGAAGTATCTTGCGAGCTGCATGATGCGTGGTTCAAAGTAATCGGGAGATTGTCACATCCCAGTCTGCCGCGCAAGCGGAACATGGTCAATTCGCGCAAGCGCAATTGATGCACGCCAATTCCCTTCCTGGGTGGCGAGCGTGCCACGGCCGTGTCGGCCGTGCGACCACGGTTGGGTGGATGGGCACGTGCTGGGGGCAGGTTGCCGGTTCAGGGCCACCGTCTTTTTCAATTCAGGCAAGTTGAGACTCGACCAAATTCAGTACGCCCTCATTGGTGTTCAAGGACTTACGTCAGAAGCCGTCACCGGCCAACTCGACCCATTTTGGAAAAGACAGTGGCCCTGGTTGCCGGTTGCGATCAATTGACAGCATCACCCCGCCTAAGGCAACCTGACCCCAGCCGCTGAAGTCCGTCGATAATCGTCGAACCGGAGCAAAACATGGCCGAAGTGAACGACGCAAAGCCAAGTCTCACGCTGTACAAGTTCAGATCGCTTGATGACTGGGAGGCGTTCGGGCGCGCCAAAAAGATTCTCGAAAGGAAAATGTTCTGGTGCGACCGAATCTGGGCGTTGAACGACCCAATGGAGGGCGTGTATCGTTCCCAGTTTACGGAGGAAGAGGTAGAGAGAATGTTCAAGAACAAAGAAGGAACGGTCATCTGTTCTCTCTCCGCGCAAAAAGCGTTCAAGTTGCCGACGATGTGGGGTCACTATGCGAACGGGTTTCGCGGAATCGCGATTGAAGTACAGACCGTTGATGCGAACGTACACATGGTCCATTACGAACCGGATATCACATCGTTTGTTGACTACATCAACCGCAACAACTTTCCGCATGTGCGGAAGATTCTTACGACGAAACTTGATTGCTGGACGTCGGAAGAGGAGTACCGTTTCATCAGACAGTCGGATAAACCGGGTTACTTCTCGATTGGAGAGATCACAGGTGTCTACTTTGGATTGCCATACAGTAATGTTGGAAACCATGCTCCCATACGAAAAGCATCGGATAAGTTGCAAGACTACTATGATCGAGTTCGTGAACTCTATGACGTTGCAAAGCGGGAGAATATTGATCGCTTCAAGGTGAAGATCGTCGGTAACGAAGTTCAGTCCAAAAAATTCTCAGATGCCTGCCTGGAGAATCTTTGCCACAGAGTTCGCGAATGAAGACTGGAACGTGCAAGTTCTGCGGCTACACTCCCGTCGCATTCGACGCTGAAAGGTGCCCACAGTGCAACGGACTCTGGCCGAATCCCGGCATGGGGCAGAAACTGAGTTGGGTATTTGGCATCATCATTTTCTTGCTGATGTTGCCGTGCCTGCTCTCGTGTTTGGGTGCGTTATGAAAAGGCCCGGCAAAACGAAAAGACCCGGCCACTTGGCCGGGTCTTCTGTTCTCACACTCGCACGGTTTTCATCCGCACTTCGCGTTGGATCGCTCTCGACGGGTGATACTGTCAGAGTGTGCCACTGGCTTTGCCAGTGCGATGCGAGGGTACCCGACGGGTGACACTGTCGATCCCAGAGTGTGCCACTGGCTTTGCCAGTGCGAT
>JANNSB010000690.1:0-2183 GCA_031402175.1 Planctomycetaceae bacterium | reverse complement strand
GTGCTGGGTCGCTGCGGGTTGTATCCGTTCTGTGTCGATGTCGATCGTGTTTACGACGAAACTCCCGGCAGGCTGTTCTGGTTCGGGTGCGTCGGTTCGTGGATCCCCGCGCAATACCTGCTGCTCCGGTTCTGGCCGGTGCTGCAGGCGAGCACGCTGGGCGTTCCCAGTCTGGCGAGTCTGGCGGTGCTGCTGACGATTCTTTCCGCCTGGATGGCACTCGCCCGCCCGCATCGAGCCGGCGCGCTCGCGATGGTCGGCGCGGGCATGTTCGCCCTGTCGTGGACCGCGCTCGGCAGCGGCGATCCGCTCGGATTCTGGTATGCAACAAGTGCCTCGCTGTCGTTGCTGCTGTTGTTCGGAAGTCTTGTCATCCTGGCCGACGCGAGTGGATGGCTGAGCGATCAATTCATTTCGCGTCGCGTGCCCGGGCGGCGTACATTGTGGGTCGCGATCATCCTGCTATCTTCCGGCATCGGCGTGCAGCAGGCATGGGAAGTGACGTTCAAAAGTTCGCGCCAAGTCGACTCGTTGGAAACATCGGCGGTCGCGGAGTCGGTGGGTGCGGAACTGATCGAGATCCCCGCGCCTCGGGTACACGCCGCGCTGCCGATCGTGATGGTGCTGGCTCACGGACTGTTATGGCTGGCCGCTGGTCGTGTGCTGTCGCCGATACTGCTGGGACTGACTCCCCGACGAACAGCGGTTATCGACGAACAGACCGAGGTCGGTGACATCGTCCTGCCTGCATATCGTGCCCCTTCTGAAGTCGACGAGACCGCTGCTGCATCGGCAATGTCGATTCCCGTTGCTGCACCGTCGGTAATGGTGGCTCAGCCCGGGGCCGCATCGTCCTGGCTCGCGCGGCGGCTGTGCGGCGGGCTGGTGCTGTGTGCCGTGTTGTGGGGACAGGCCTGGGCAAAAGTGCTCACCTCGCGCGGAGCAAGCAATCTCGCGGAACTCGTTATGCAAGTCACCGCTGCTCCCTGGGGTGTGATGCTTCCAGCCGGCGTGCTTGGTCTTGTCGTTGGCTGCTGGATCGGCTTTGCGATGTCGCGTCGTCCGTCGTCGAGCGAGTCTTGGCGGAAACTGACCGATGCGGGACGCAGATTGTTTTACCTCCCCGAGATCGGCCGGTCCCTCACGTTGCCGTTTCGGCATCTCCTCGAATTGCCGGTCATGCTGGAAGCGCTGTGGATCCCGACGGCGGAGATCCTGTCCGTCAACCCCGCAGTGCCCAAGCCAAGTGACAATGAACTCCCCGCGTCCGTCGCCAGCGCATGGCTGCTGCCACTTGCCGGCCTGACGAGCGTGGCGATCATCTGGACGCTGCTGCTCAATTGGTAAGATGCGACCCACCCGATGATTGAGCGAAACTGGCAATCCGACCTCGATCCGCAGACCCTGCTGGGTCTCGCCTCGTGGGAGATTCGCGCCAAGAAGATTGTCGACGGGTATCTCGCCGGCCTGCATCGCGGCTCACGCAAGGGGTTCTCAGTCGAGTTCGCTGAACATCGGCAGTACGTCGCCGGCGACGACCTTCGGCACATCGATTGGAAAATCTATGGCAAGCGCGACCGGTTGTACGTGCGGCAGTATGAAGAAGAGGCCCAACTGCAGTGCCTCGTGGCGGTTGATGCCAGCAAATCGATGATGTACCGCTCGGAAGACAGCCCATGCTCTAAGTTCGATCAGGCCCGCCTCATCGCGGCCGCGATGGTGTGGCTGGTGCTCAATCAGGGAGATGCCGTTGGACTCGCGCTGTTCAACGAATCGGGACTGCAGTCTTTTGTGCCACCGACGAGCCGAGCGTCGGCCCGTCAGCATCTTTGGGGCGCGCTCGACGCCTCGCCCGACGGTGTGCCGGCGGCGGCATCTAGCAACAAATCAGCCGACGGGACCGGCGTGCTGGGCGAGATTGCGGTCCGAATGAAGCGTGCGGGAGTGGTGTTCGTCATCAGCGACATGATCGGGGATCGCGCAACGCTGAGCCTGGGGCTCAAGCGGCTGGTCTACGGTAAACACGATGTGAGCGTGGTGCAGATTCTCGATCCGGCGGAGAAAACATTTCCCTTCTCCGAGACGACGCTGTTTCGCGGATTGGAAGGAGAGGGAACGCTGTTGATTCAGCCTGGCTCGCTGAAGGACGCTTACCTCAAGGAACTGGAGCGGCATCAGACAGA
>JANNSB010000689.1:0-2741 GCA_031402175.1 Planctomycetaceae bacterium | reverse complement strand
CGCCGCTCGCCGCTGAGCGGCAGGGCGTTAGGGCGACAAGGGAACACCGATGACCGACTCCTCAGCCGGAACGATGGCAGATGCATCAATCGACGCTCTCGTCCACATCAAGTCGGCGTACGTCGATCGGAGTCTCGCCTGGTACAGGAGCCGCACGCTCTGGCCACGGCTCGCGTTCCGTGTGGTGGGAACGGTCGTCATTCTTCTCAGTCTGGGTATTCCATTTTTGGTAGCCTTCCAGGAGACATTCAATAGTTGGGTACTGCCGGGCGCATCGTTCATGATTGCGGCGCTGACCGCGCTGAACACATTCTTCGGATGGCAAAAGACCTGGGAGAAGAGGATCAGTATTCAACTTACCTTGGAAGGCCTCGAGGCGATCTGGCAAACGGAGATCGCGGCCGCCAGGGCAGGTGCCGGTCCTACGAAGAGCTTCGAGCAGGCTCTCAAGGCGACTCAGGAACTGATCGAGAAGACCCGGGCGCTGACGGTAGGTGAGACAGAAGACTTTTTCGCCAACATGCGTTTTCCAGTGGTGCCGGTGGAGCCCGGTGCGGCCAAAGACGCGCCCTGACACGGCATGCACCAGACGGCATGAACGCATCATCCGAAAAACTTCCCACGCCGTTTGACGACGGCGAGGTCTACGATCTCATCCTCAAAGACATTCCGTACGGGTTCGACTTCTACACCGGCCTGGCAAAGGAAGCCAAAGGACCGGTGCTGGATGTCTGTTGCGGTACGGGCCGGATCCTGTTGCCGTGCCTGCAGGCGGGTGTCGACATCGAGGGATTGGACCTGTTTGCGCCGATGCTGGACACGCTGCGGCAAAAGGCCGCGGAGTTGGGGCTCTCGCCGCGCCTGCACCAGGCCGACATGAGCGACTTCGAGCTGCCGCGCCGCTACGCGCTCGTCATGATTCCCTTCAACGCCGTCGGCCACAACATGACGCAAGAGGCGCAAATCCGCTGCCTGTCGCTGTGCCGGCAGCATTTGTTGCCCGGCGGTCTGCTGGCGTTTGACACGTTCTTCCCATCGCTGGCGATTATCGGCACGCCTCAGCACACGCGCGTGCTGGAAGGCGAAATGCCGCATCCGGCGACCGGCCTGCCGATGCGGATGTACGATACGCGAAGTTTCGATCGCGTCGCCCAGGTGCAGCATTCCATCAACGAGCTGGAGTTGCTGGGCGCCGATGGCAGCGTGCAGCAGGTCCATCGTTCCGAGATGAGCCTGCGCTACATCTACAAACACGAAATGGCGCTGCTGTTGCGGGCCGCCGGTTTTGGCCGTTTTGAGATCCACGGCGATTTCGATCGTCGCCCGCTGACCCGCGAAGACGACCCGATGATTGTCGAGGCGTGGAAAGAGTGAGACGGACGAAGTGATGGCAGACCGTGATTCTCGCGTAACGATCCACATGGCAGCGAGCCTTGACGGCTTCATTGCTCGAAAGGACGGGCGCGTCGACTGGCTCGAAACCTCAGACGAATTCGCAGGCGGCGACGCCATGGACCAGGGATTCGTCGAGGCGTTCCTCAAGACAATCGACTGCTACGTCATGGGATCGCGAACGTATGAGACTGCGTTGAGTTTTGAAGCCAAAGGGTTGGGGTGGGTGTACGGCAACACACCCACTTTCGTCCTCACTCGTCGCGAGCTGCCGCGGACCCGGGACACTGTCGAGTTCTACTCGGGTGATCTCGCGCAGTTCGTGAATGGGCGACTGCGGCCGGCGTTCCGCGCCATCTGGTTTGTCGGAGGCGGTGCAGTCTCCGGTGAATGCCTTCGTCTCGGGCTGGCCGACGAAGTTCGTTATTCGATCCTGCCGATCTTGATTGGCGATGGGATCCCATTCTTCGAGAAGAACGACAAGGACGTCGCCCTCCATCTGGCGGAGGTCAAGGCCTACAAGAGCGGCATGGTGGATCTTCGCTACGAGGTGCGAAGAGAGCCGGCCTAGGGGTCCGCAAGGTTTCGGAACGTCATCAATGGCACTAGTCGTCCTTCTCAGAGGCGTCAATGTAGGCGGGCACAGGACGTTCCGTCCCAGCGTGATGGCGAAGGAACTGGACCTTGATGCCGTGAGCATTGGTGCGGCGGGAACGTTCGTGATTCGCAAGCCGGTCACTCGCACGAAGCTCCGCGCAGAAATGGGACGTCGGTTACCGTTTGATGCCGACATCATGATTTGCGAGGGTCGTGAGATCCTCCGGTTGGCATCAACAGATCCCTTCAACGGCCATCCGTCCGGGCCGACGATCCTGCAGTTTGTCAGTGTGATGGCGAAGGGCAGACAGCATTTGCCGGAAGTACCTCGTGTCATTCCGTCGGCTGGTGACTGGGGTGTGAAAATTCTCGATGTTCAGGGTCGGTTTGTTCTGGGATTGTGCCGGCGCGACATGAAAGCCATCGGCTACCTCGGTCGGCTCGAGAAGCTCCTGGGCGTGCCTGCCACAACGCGCAGCTGGAACACCATCCTCAGGATCGCGCGGACGCTCCTGGTTTAGTATCCACTCGGTGACGCACGATCTTCGCAGGGTCATCGGCTTCTCGAGCGGGACGGCGCTCATCGTCGGCATCACCATCGGCAGTGGCATCTTCCGGACGCCGCCGACGGTGGCGGGCCTCGTGCCGAACCCGCTCGTCATCATGGCGCTCTGGGTGGCGTTCGGTCTCATCAGCATCTGCGGCGCCCTCACCGTTGCCGAGTTGTGCTCGATGCTGCCGCGCACCGGCGG
>JANNSB010000688.1:0-10064 GCA_031402175.1 Planctomycetaceae bacterium | reverse complement strand
GATGCTTTCCGGTGGTGTCGCTGCGCTCGACCACCGGCTACAGGCTGACAGCCCTACAGGCTGTAGTGACATGGGCCGACGATCGCGAGTCGGTTGCGAACACACGTTCCCGATTCGTTTCGGAGTTTCTCAAGCATCCGTCGCCAGCCACGATCGAGGCAACCGGTGGTACCCTGTTACTCGACCACCGAGCCGTTCGTTACTCGCCTGCGACGCAACAATTATTTCGACATTCCTTCAATTTCGATCACGCAGGACGGTTGAAACAGGTTGCAACGTCTGACGGCGACCAATAGGCTCAATCCCATCCTCCCGCTTTTTCAATTCCGAACGAATTCCCTCTGGGAAATCACAGCCTTGAAAGGTCACACGATGCAGCGAACGATGCGGGCAATCCAATTGGCGGTCGCGTGTGCGGTGGTGCTGGTCGCTGCGGGAGGAACAGCGCAGGCGAACCTCATTACAAACGGCAGCTTCGAGGACACGACGAATTTCGACGCCAACATTGGGCGCCAATTGTCGATGCAGTTGTTTCCGGGATCGATGGCGCTCACTGGCTGGACAGTGTTGAACAGCTCAGATCTGGACCTGTTTTGGATCGGACCGGTGAATCCCGACAGCTTGAGTGCTTCCGACGGCGATTACTTTCTCGACCTGACCGGCTTACACGATTCGCTGCCTTACAGCGGAGTGACACAAACGATTGCGACTATTGTCGGTGACCAATACGTGCTCTCTTTTGATTTGGGTTCGAGTGGTCCTTACGGGCCCGCTGGGATCACCGCCACCGCAGGAAATACAACCCAACTCTTTTCGACAACGAATGCAGCATTGGATCATTGGGAGCACGAAAGTTTGACTTTCACCGCGAGTTCTTCCAGCACGGCGATCACCCTGATGGGTTTGGCGCCCGCCTACGTCTACATTGGCCTGGACAATGTCTCGGTAACCACAGTCGCGGCCGTCCCCGAGCCGACCAGCATGGCCCTGCTCGGCCTCGCCAGCTTAGGAGGCCTCGGCCTGCGGTTGCGTCAGCGGAGGCGAGCGAAGGCCGCAGCCTGACCTACTGGTCGTTGGGCGGTTCGTGTGCCTGGTCTCGACGCGTTGCGAACACAAGTACACGCCGCTGGCGATCGCGGAGGGTGCTGTGCTGGCGAGTTGATGCAGAGGATCTCCGATACGAATCGGAATCGGGGGTGGCGCGATTCGTTGTGCTTCGTGTTGTAGCAGCAGATGAGGGCCCAGCGCCTCAACCATAGCAGGGCAACCGATGCCGCTCACGCGCAGTTTTAAACAAACAGTGAGGTCACGAGCCCAGCGTGACGCGAAGTTTCGCGTGGCGCTTCTACAGGAAGCCGCCGAGGTGTTTCTGCGTGGAGAAATTGATCTAGGGAAGTCTCTTCTGCGAGACTACGTGAACGCCACGATCGGATTCCAGGCATTGGCCGAGGCGGTCGACAAGTCTCCCAAGAGCCTGATGCGTATGTTGGGAGAGACGGGGAACCCCCGGGCCGACAGCCTGTTTGCCTTGATCGCGCATCTGCAGAAGTGTGAGAGCGTCGAGTTGTGCGTCACGGCTGGCGACATCAAATAGTCGCTGCCCTTTCTGCCGGAGAATTGAGCTCAAAAAGGGCCGATCCTCCGATCAAGTCGTTGGACAAATCGTGAGATATATGGATGACGAACAACATTGCGGTGACGGCTCACGATGCCTGCTCCGTCTTTATGCTGTCGCTGGCCCTACGGCATGCGGGTGCGGAGGAACGCGTGTAGCGGATTGCGAGTCGTGAGCACTGATGCCGCCGTCCAGCAGCCAAGATCAATTCGCGATCTTGTAGAGGTACTCATCGGTGCGCAAGTACATCGCACCCTCGGCGAATGCCGGGGTGGCGAGCGTGGCGCCGGGTACTTCGTTCGTCGCGACGATCTTGTATTCTCGGCTCGCCTCGACCCAGGTCGCCTGGCCGGTCTCGTTCAGAAAGAGGACGCAGCCGTTGGCATGGATCGGCGAGGCCGAGTAGTTGCCCCCGAGGCGTTCCATCCAGTGTCGCTCGCCAGTGAGGGCGTTGAGGCACGAGGCGATGCCATCATCCGAAACAAGATAGAGTTCATCGCCGATGAGCAGCGGCGACGGAGTGCTCGGCGCCCCGCGCTCCATCCGCCACACGACGTTTGATTCGGTCACATCCCCCTGGCCGCCGAGCTTGACGGCCATCAATTCCGGATGGTCGTAGTCGTGATTGTAGAACACCATGCCATGACCGACCGCCGGCTGCGGCACGACCGACCAGCCTGGCGCGCGCACCTGCCAGAGTTCGGCGCCATCGTTCAGGTCGTAGGCCGCAAAGTGCTCGGGCCCCGGGGCCAGGACTTGGGCCCGGCCATCGACGACGGCCACCGTCGGCGTCACGAACGAATGGCTGATGCGGGCCTCCACCGATCGCAGCGTCTTCCACGCGACCTCGCCGGTCTCGGCATCGATCGCAGCCACGAAGGGATCGGTGCTGCCGTCGCAGACCACGATCAGCTTGCCTTCATACAGCAGGGGAGAGCCGCCGCTGCCGTGCATCGGCGGGTACTCGAGTTCGGTGTTGGTCCACTGCAACTCTCCATCATCGGCTGCCAGCCGTGCCATCCCGTAAGTGCCGAAGTGCACGAACACGGCACCATCACGCACAATCGGAGTGGGACTCGCGTGGCTGTTCTTAGTGTGGATCGTGGGTGTCTCGGAGAGGGCGCGCACTTCGCGGTCCCAGAGCACTTCCCCCGTTTCAGCATCGAGCGCCAGAGTTCGCAGGGAAAGTGCCTCGCCTTGCGGGACGGCGGTCGTCAGATAGATCCGTCCTTCGACCACGACGGGAGAGGACCATCCCAAACCGGGAATCGGCACCTTCCAGGCGACGTTCTCGGTGTCGGACCATTCGATGGGTGTGGCCGGCCCGGCGACGTGTCCATCAGAGTTCGGGCCACGAAACTGCGGCCAATCACTGCCGCAGAACACACACAAGACCAAGAGCAGGGACATATTGCAGGTGGATGGAAGGGGTCGAACCGGAGCCGACGAGAAGGAAGGAAGACGCGTCAGTCGGCGGGGCGGCAGGGTGGGGATGGTGGTCCACGAGGAATGCGCGATACGAAAGAAGGCTAGCACGATTCGGGCCGTCAACCAAACGTGCGGGGTGGTCCATCAGCCTTCCCAGAGCCTAAAGCCTTTCGCTCGCGTGATGGAACCGCGGCGGCTTCCTAGAATGTGGGGGGAGGCGGATTGGCCTCCGCAGTCCATTCACTTTCAAGTCGAGGAGTTTGCTCGTGACGGAACCTCAACAAACCGATGTTCAACGGCGATATCGCGAGTTTCTGGAACTTATGCCCCTGACGATCGCTCTCGCCGGGCTGCCCCACAGCGAAACGGGGAAGTACTACGGCGAAGAACAGATCGAGACGCGATTGTTTGCCGTCAAGCATGCCTACAAAGCGGCCAAGGGCCTGGTGCGGGAGATCGTGGCGAAGGGATGACTCGTACGTTGTCGGCCTCATCCTGCGTGACGTTGACTCCCGAGGGAGAGCTTCCCGCCGAAGCGGTCGCGCAGTTCTACCGCGACGGCTATCTCGTCGTGCGTCCGCCAACGCCCGCGCGAATTCTCGATCGCATGCGATTGGTGACGTTTCGCGACATGCGGGAATTCACCGAACCGGTGGAGTTCGAGGCCGACCTGTCGTATCCCGGCGCTCCCGAGTCGAAAGAGGCCGCCGGAGGCCAGACGACGCGCCGGCTCAAGTTCGCGCTGGGGCGCGATCCGGTCTTTGCCGAGTGGTTGGCGCAGCCGTCGCTCGTGCGGCCGCTCTCGCAACTCTTGCAGGACGATGTTGTCTGTCCGCTCGCGCATCACAACTGCGTCATGACGAAGATGCCACGCTTCAGCAGCGAGACGGGTTGGCATCAGGACATTCGTTACTGGTCGTTCCCCAAGCCGGATCTCATCACCGCGTGGCTCGCCCTCGGAGAAGAATGCGTGGGCAACGGCTGCCTATGGGTCATTCCCGGCACCCACCGCGAATCATTCACCCCAGAACGATTTGATGAAGAGAAGTTTCTGCGCACCGATCTCGCCGAGAATCAGCCGACGCTGGCGAGAAAGATTCCGGTCGAACTCGATCCCGGCGATGTGCTGTTCTTTCACTGCTTGACGTTTCACTCGGCCGGCCAGAATCAGAGCGAGGCGGGCAAGTTCTCGGTCGTCTTCACGTTTCGAGCCGCCGACAACCCGCCGATCCCCGGCAGCCGATCCGCAGCGATGCCCGAGCTAAGTCTCGGGAAGTAACAAGCACTGCAGGTCCATGCCTTCCGCGCTATCATACAGTTCGTACACGCGTTCCATGACCGACCAGTCTCCCAGGACTCCCAGGACTCGCAATTCGCTGACGTCTGTTTTGGCTCTTGTCCCTTCACATTCTCGGCACGCGCGGCAGCCGGAGGTAGCGATACGCACTCGCCAGAATCTCTGGATCACGCCCTTTAATCTCTTCCAGGTATTCGGTGGCCTTCCGGGCGTACTCGGGCAACGATTCGCCTTCGGACGCCGCGATGCTTCCGGCGTGCTGGGCGTGGAGGAAGTAGCGGATGATCGACCGCTTCATGGCCGGCTCAGTGAAGCCCTCGGCACCGTACATAGCATACAGCTGATCGACTATGGTCCAATCCGCCCAACGGGCCAGAGTCGAAACAGCGAACTCGGCAATTTCAGGTCGAACGAGCGATAACCGCATGGTCGTGGCGAGTCTGTCTTTGGGGATGACTGCTTGATCGTGTTCCCCGAGATACTGCACTGCCTGCATCGCCGAGTAAACTTCGATGAAGGGAACTCTGTCTTCGTGGTTCTCCAGTATTTCTCGCTCAATGAGCTCCAGGCCCTCTTTGCCTGCCAACAGCAGATATCCGATCATCACGCCTTTAAGCTCCAGCCGCACGTCTTCAGTCGGCTGTAAGATCAGCTCTTCCAATGGCTGGTCATCATCCCCGTTCCCGCAATAGCCGAGAAACATGCCCGCCATTCCGCGCCGGCTTGCGTCCATTTCTTCGTCCAGCACCCACGAGCGCACGACTTCGGGATCCATTTCCCTCGCGACCAAGATAACGTCTTCAAGATCGGCAGTCGTAATCGCCAGCCAGGCATCTTCGGCGATCGTGAAATCGGAGTGATCCAGGAACTGAACGTAGTACCGCAACTGTTCTGTGGAATCTACATCGAATGCGGGCACATCGCAGTGGTATCTATACGCCTCTGCGGACATTGGGATTGCATGCCATGTCCAACCGTTGCGATTTGCACCCACGAGGAGATACACGTCACCAAAGCCACCTTCGATGAAGCGCGGGATCTTGATGGGGGTGGAATCCTTGAGCGAACTCGACACGTCCCGATGCAAATCAACTATTTCGAACTGGGTGTAGGCGGGGACCAGTTCGTCTGGAGATGAGCCGTGAACCCACTTCACAAGCGCGACGGCATCGGCATCATGCAATAGACTGCCCAACGGTTTCGGACTCCCCCAGCAGCCACAGCGCACGAAGTCATCAGAGACGGCAAACGAAGTAGAGCCGATCGCGATAAGGACAATCAGGATTTGCAAGAGTTTCATTCGTTCCTCCAAGGTTGAATCTGAACTCTACCGACCACTCGACCATTCCCTAGTCGCGTATCACGTCGTCGGCGCCATGAAGTAGCGCTTGGCGTTCTCCACGGACTGCGGGTCGTTCGTGGTGATCGTCTCCAGATACTGCGTCGCCTTCGTCGCGTACTCGGGCGTCGATTCGCCTTCGGACGCCACTTTGTTGCCGGCGTGCTGCGCGAGGAGGAAGTAGCGGATGATGGCCCGCTTGATGGCCGGCTCGCTGAAGCCTTCGGAGTCGTACATCCCGTACAGGCGATCGACCACGGTCCAGTCTTCCCAGCGGGCGAGGTCGGAGATGATGAGGTCGGCCAGTTCCGGGCGGTCGAGCATGCCGCGCAGGGACTGGGACAGCCGTTCCTTGGGAATGCGGTCGGGAACGTAGTTCAACATGAAACGCAACGCTTGCAGCGCGGCATAGGTCTCGCTGAACGGGGCGTCGGGATTGATGAGCTTCTCCTGCTCGATCATCTCGAGTCCAGCGGTGCCGGTGAGCAACAGATAACCCGCCATCACGCCGTCGATGCCGAGCCTTAACGTGTCGCCCTGAGCGAGAATCTTTTCGCGAATGGCGGGGGCGTCTTCCGGTGTGCCACAGAGACCGAGCATGAGGCCATAGAGACCCAAACGCATCGGATTGGTCTCGTCGCTCATCACCCAGCTTCGCACCTTCTCGGCATCGAGTTCCGAAGCGATGGGAACGATTTCTTCGTAGGGGGCGTTGGCGAACTCACTCCAGGCATCCTGCGCGATCATCGGATCGGGGTACTCCAGGAACCGGGCGAAATACTTGAGTCGGTCGCCCGTAGCGATTTCGCGAGAGGGGGCCTGTCGGACGTACTGATAGCCGGTTTCGGTGACCTCCATCGGAGGCATCCATTCGAGCGTCGTCGTTTGCACGCCCAGCAGCAGAAACAGGTCACCCGGCTGAGCGGCTCTGTAGCGGCGTACCTGCAGCGGAGCCAGCTTCTCCAGCGTGCCGCTGGCATCGTGCATGATGTCGACGATTTCGTACTCGGTCGAACCCGGGAAGCCGGCCTCTAGGTCCGATGGTTCCCCCTTCACCCATTGCACGAGCACCGCCGCATCGGACGACTGCACCTGTTCGGCGAGTGTCAATGACGGAGCCTCGCAGAACGGGCAGGCGAAGAGACAATGCTCGGCCAAGCTGAGTGCCGGCGCAGTGATCAGCATCAGGAACGCCACTGGCAGCAGGCGACGGAGGGAAGGAGAAATTCTCATGGCGGGATCCCGTGAGGGTGAGAACGAAGCGGCAATCTGCGAGGACAATTCTGGCAGTGCAATTATGATACCATGCCGGCCGTTGAAGGGAGAGACCGAACTGGAATTGTGGCCTAAACTCGGCGATCGCCTGCAGGAATTGGGGAATGGGGAAAGTTGGCTGGCGGTTTGCGGGTGCCGGATCGCGAGACAGGTGCCGTGCTCCGATGATCTAACACTCTTCCCTCTAATCCAGAAGACGGCCGACGGGGCCGCGAGTCGTTGATGCTCAACAAGCTCATTTCAGGCGGTCAGACCGGCGTCGATCGGGCGGCTTTGGATGTCGCGCTCGATCGTGGTCTCGCCTGTGGCGGCTGGTGTCCCGCGAATCGCAAGGCCGAGGATGGCCGCATTCCCGCTCGGTATCCGCTGCGGGAGACGCCAGCCAAGTCTTATGCCCAGCGGACTCGTTTCAATGTCCGCGACAGTGACGGCACTTTGATTCTGTGCCGCGGGCCACTCACAGGCGGCACAGCGCTCACGGCCGACACTGCCGTCAACATGGCGAAACCATTGCTGGTGATCGACCTGCACCAGAAGCTCGACCTCGCCCGCATCGAGAAATGGCTGCAGCGCGGGAAGATCAAGGTGCTCAATGTCGCCGGGCCGAGAGAGAGCACGCAGCCGGGGATCTATCGCGAAGCTTCCTCTCTGCTGCGTCGGCTGATCGATCGCGTGTTGTCGCCAGACACCGCCAAAGGGGCCAGATGTCGCAGCGAGATACCGAAGTCGGTGCTCAAGGCCCTGCACACCGGGGAGCGGGAAGCTGTCAACCTCGTCGAGTCGCTCGCGATCGACTTTCGCAAGTTGCTCAAGTCGGCGCTGCCTGATGTAACCGTGCCCGGCGACATCGATCTGACTCCCTCCGCCCCCATCACGCAGCGGATGGCCGTCGTGGCCGATCACATCTGGGAACAGACCGGCGTCTCGCGACTGGAGGAGATTACGGCTCATTCCTCCGACACCGTTCGCGGCTGGGCGTGCTATGTGGTCGCGCTGGAGGAGAGTTTCAGCCTCGCGCAACGACTGACGAAGATTAGACCACTGGCGGATGATCCGCATTATGGCGTCCGCGAATGGGCCTGGCTGGCGATCCGGCCGCATGTCGTGACTGACCTCGCGCCGGCGATTCGGCAGTTCAAGACGTGGGTGAAACACCCGGCCCCCAACATCCGCCGATTCGCCGTGGAGATCACCCGCCCGCGCGGCGTGTGGTGCGCCCATCTGACGGCGCTGAAGCAGCGTCCGCGTGACGCCCTGCCGCTGCTGGAGCCGCTGAAGAGCGACCCCTCGCGCTACGTGCAGGACTCGGTCGCCAACTGGCTGAATGACGCCTCGAAGTCGCAACCCGACTGGGTCCGTCAGCTTTGCGCCCGTTGGCGGCACGAGTCGGACAGCCCGGAGACCGCACGCATCTGCCAGCGGGCGCTGCGGTCGATCAAATAACGCTTCATTTTCTGGCGTCGGGTGGCCGGGACTGGACCGTGGGTGGCCCCGAAAGATTCTTTCGGGGCGGCGGTAGCCGTCGGAGGTTGCGCGATCGCGATCATCTCACAATCGAGCCGGCAACTCCAATGTGGCCACAACATCGACCTCTCGCCGACTTCGTTGTCTCCGATCGCAGAAGCTATCGGGGCCACTGGCGACTCCGAGGATGGTTGTACTACGTCAGATGAATTCCAACTCCACCGGCTCCGGGATCAGGCCCGCTTCGTAGCCGCGGGCGAGCAGCTTCGCGATGGCTTCGCGACCGCGGGGGCCGAAGTCGAGGGTCCAGTCGTTGACATACATGCCGACGAACTTGTCGGCCTGGGCGCGGTCGAGGTCGCGGCCGTATTGCAGGGCATGCGTCAGGGCGGCTTCGCGATGTTCGAGGCCGTAGGCGATGCTCTGCTGGAGCAGATCGGTGACATCGCGCATTGCCAGGGGGCCGAGATCCTTGCGAATGGCGTTGGCGCCGAGCGGCAACGGCAGGCCGGTTTCTTCCATCCACCACTCGCCAAGGTCGACGCAAAGCTGGAGCCCCTGCTGCTCGTAGGTGAGCTGCCCTTCGTGAATGACGAGGCCGGCATCGCACTGGCCGCGTTCGACGATGTTGAGAATCTCGTCAAACGGATGCACCTCGAACTTGAACGCCGCCCGCTGCGCAGCGAGTGGGATGAAGTCCTTTGGAAAGGGACGCTTGGACTTGATCGTTGAAGTTGCCGCAGCGCCCGACGAAGAACCGCCCAGCCAAAGCGACATCGCCAGGAACGCCGTCGTCAATGTGCCGGGGACCGCGATGGTCATCGCGCGCAACTGCTCCCGGGTCAGCGGCTCGCGGGCGACGACCATCGGGCCGTATCCGTCCCCCATGCTGGCGCCGCAGAAGCACAAAGCGTAGCGATCGGTGAGGTAGGCATAGCCGTGCAGGCTGACGGCCGTCAGCTCGAGTTCGGCCGCCAAGGCCCTGCGGTTCAAGGTTTCGATGTCCTGCAGGATGTGCGTGAACATGTAATTGCCCGTCGGCAGGCAATCGTTCGCCAGGGCATGAAACATGAAGGCATCGTCCGGATCGGGACTGTGGCCGACGCGAATCAGTCGTTGAGTTGCGGACATTGACCAGGGATCAGGAGCCAGGAATCAGGAATCAGGAATCAGGAGTCAGGAGTCAGGAGTCAGGAGTCAGGAGTCAGGAGTCAGGAGTCAGGAGTCAGGAGTCAGGAGTCAGGAGTCAGGAACTTGGAGCATAGCGGCTGGCGGGATGCGCGAGCAGGTTGGGCGCCGCCCGCTGTTTGATTCCCGTCGATTGGAATGGTAACCCGACGCGTCAGCGAGGGCGTCGTGACGCGGGAATTCCGATCAACAGTCCGCGATGCCTGCAGAGGAAATCGTAAGAATCGTTGATCGCCAATTGGCGTCGCTCTCCGCAAGCTGGCCCAGTCTCAGTCACCGTACTCACTCACGCCCCCCTCGCTGACGCGTTTTGAAGTTGCGCTGTATGGGGTTTGTTTTAGCTTGTGATGCGGAATTCCTGGGGTAAGGCGTTGGTGAGCAGGCGTTTCATTTTTGGGATGCCTCCGGAAGTTTTCAGGCGTTCGCTCAAGTATTTCAACTCCTCCCCGCAGCACTCC
>JANNSB010000687.1:0-7503 GCA_031402175.1 Planctomycetaceae bacterium | reverse complement strand
CCGCAACTGCGTCGCTGGTCGGGTTTCCGAGGGTTTGGCCGGGGTCTTGATCGGTGCCTCCGTGCGAGCAACGGTTTGAACAGTCTTCGTCTGTGATGCCTGAGGTGTGATCGCTGGTTTCTCGACTCGTGGTGGCGTTATCACGGTCGGCTTTTCGATGCGCGCCTGCATCTGAGTAATCGCCGATTTCGCGACGGCGGCCGGCAGTTGCTCGACTTCCAACTCTTCAGACTCGGACTCGACCTCGTCTTCGTCATCACATGTCGATTCCACGACTCGCGACTTGGCGGCAGGCCGAGTCTTGCGCGAAGACGCCGGTTTCGACTTCGCGGTACGCCTGGAACTCCTCTTGCGGGTCGTCTTCGCCGCATTCAATCCCCCATACGCAGGCAGTTCTTCTCGTGGGGCCAGAATCCAGGCGATCAGCTTCTTGAACAGCTTGCCGATCGCGAACTTCTTCTTTCGCTTCTTCCTGGCAATTGTCGTCGGCTCGTTGGTGACGTGTACAACGTGCCGTGCAAACAAGAGGTATGATCCAAGTTCAAGCGTGGGCCAGAGGATCGTCGCCAACGTGACGATTGGCACGAGCCAGACGCCGTCCAGCGAAGTGCCCCGCAGCAGCACGCAGCAGATTGCGATCGCAGCCATGGCCACCGAACTGAGATGCAGTCGCCACGATACCCGGCAGGCGGTGAACTCGCTCGTCAGCAGTCGTGTGCTGGAGAGCAGCATCGCCGCCGTCGGGATCAGCCAGCACCAGAGTGACGCGTTCCAGCCGCGAAGGCGAGCTCGTCCGGTCAACCAATCTGCACACAGTTCGTGCCAGCCTGTCAATGAGCAGATAGTGATGGCCGTCCAGAGCATCGCCGGCCAGATCCAGAGCCGGTAGCGTCCGCCGAAGTCGAGCCTGCTGCGCGAGCGGTGATGGAAGATGAGCCAGGCAAACCCGGTCGCCAGCGCAAAGTAGCCGACGGCGAGATAATCGACGATCCAGCCCTCGACCGCATGGAAGGCGGCAGTCGTTTCGCTCGCCTGGATCAGCGACCAGTTCGCATGCAGCACGATCGCCACATCGAACAGCAGCATTACGGCGATCAAGGCGGCGTACTTCCACGGCTCGCGCCATAGACGAGTCTTGGTGGGTGCGCAGGCCGCCAGGTGGAGCGCGTTATCCGAGTTGGCAGACTCTGACGATTGGGCAGAGGCGGACGATCGCGACGATTTTCGTCGGCGCGTACTGGAAGATTCGCCGGAGGCTTCGATTCCCTCCTGCGCGAGCCGTCGGCGACGGCGTTCATCCAGACTCTTTGATCCCGCGAACCCGTTGGTCATGTCATGCGGATCCTTCCGCTTCGTACATCGGGACCGGAAGCCGGGTGCCTTCGCCCAATCCCGGAGGCCGTCTTCACATCCGGCCTGTTGCCCGCGTCGTAACGACAACTCGCGAACCGCCCGCACACTCCGAATAGGCGTTAGGTTCTGGGCGTTGGGCTTTAGGAATGAATGTATGAAGGGATTCCTACCCATTCCTGTGGTCTGGGGCCGGTCGCCTATGGACTTCCCGACCCGCGTGCAGTCGCTGCCTGTCCGTGGTAGGGTGGAGGTGACCACAACAGACCGAGCACGCACATGAGCGACCACGACCAGCCATCACCCGAATCCGATCCGCGAAATCCAGAGCCGATCCAGGGGCAGGTGCGGTTCTCGCAACTCAGTGCCCGCGTTCCCGCGCATGTCGGCACCGGCGTCTTCTCCAACGGTGTGTTGATTCTGATGGGCATCCACGAGTGCGTGCTCGACTTCATCCAGCGACTGGGAGAGCCGCACCGCATCGTGGCCAGAGTGGTGATGCCGCACATCGTCGCGCGGCAACTCTCCCGCGCCCTGCAGGAAAACCTCCGGATCTACGAAGCGCGTTACGGGCGCATCGCGGCGATCTCCATGCCACGAGCCGACGCTCCCGCGCCGCAGAAACCGGATCCGCCAAGCCAACCGGGCGGGCCGCCGGCGATCGATCCCTCGATCGCCGAGACCACGCTGATGGGCGACTCGGCCACAGGCACGCCGACGTTCGCCAACCATCCCGAGAACCAGCCCTCTGTGCCGACGCCCCCCGGCGTGCAGGACATCTATGACGAGTTCCGGCTCCCCGACGAAATGCTGAGCGGCTCGTACACGAACTTCGTGATGATCCGCCACAGCGCGACGGAATTCTGTTTCGACTTCATCACGAACATCTTCCCCCGCTCCGCCGTCTCGGCCCGCGTCTACCTGGCCACTCCGCACGTGCCGGGGTTTCTGTTGTCGCTGCAACGGTCGATCAAGATGCCCGGCGGGAAGTAAGTAGTAGCGAGGCCGAAACTTGGGTCATTGACTCGTCTCAGAATCCTCGACTACATTTACGTCGATCTGTGTTACCTCGTTCCTCGACATCCAGTGGGCTAGAAGGGCCGTATGATGAGAATCTTTTCGGGAACAATTCGCGCACAACAACTGCCGGCGTCAATCATCGCGGCTGCTCTGTCGCTACTTCTTGTCACCTCACGCTGCGATGCCGGGCTTGTGACGTCGTTCGACGATGGCGGCCATTGGGTAGCTGCGGGCGAATACAGCGGACCGGACCATGCCGGTGGTAGTCAGGGGAAGTCCTGGTCCCCCGCGCTGGATGGCTCAACGAATGGTGAACGGGCTGAATTCGGGGCACATTACTCAGACGCGACCACCACCTACAACTTGAATGCCGGCCCTGCGGTGCTGAAAAGCAACTGGACATTTGAGCGGGCGGGCGGTGCGCCCTACGGCACCAATGCCTGGTGGCACACAAGATTTAATTTCCAGGTGACCGAACAAGTGCAGTACGCCATCACCGGTTTCGCGAACAACTCCGCGGGTCGACTGGAGTTTCTAGTCAGATTGGAAGAGCACGGCGTCGGTTGGCGTTTCTACAGCAGTCACGAAGATAACGTCACTGGGACACACGTCGTGGGGGGAGCGCCGACACCGGTCTATTTGGGCGGTACTCCCGAAGGCCTTCTTACTCCTGGTGCAACCTACAACTTCTGGATACGCGCCGTATCGCACGGCGTCGACGCCGCCGAAGGGGACGGCGAGGTCACGCTGACCCTCTCCAGCGTAAACGCCGTTCCGGAACCCACATCGCTGGCCTTGCTTGGCATTAGTGCCTGCATCACCGCCGTTGGCACAACACGGCGGCGGCGGCGGGAGTCGGCCAGCGGCATTTAGCGATCTGCGGGTCAGCGGTTGGGCAGGGTTGACGAAGCAGTTGAGTGAGACCTGCGACATGGTATCGGTACTGAGTACCCAGTACCGGGTACAGTTTAGTTCGGCGGCTCATCGTTCCGCCGGGGCTTCGGTGCCTCGCGGGTGGACTCGAAAAGTGCTGGCCTCGGCTTACCCGTCACCCGTTCGTAAATCTCCCATGTTTGGCTCGACCAACTTTGCTGCTTGCCGAGCGTGCGAACTCCCCCGCGCGGCGGCATGACCATTGAACGGATGAACGCCACTGTGAGCTTGCGGATGGCCGTACCCTCGCGGTAGAGGCATGCATATTGCTCCTTGGCGAGATACCGACGATCATACGCGGCGATGAGGTGGCTCTGCGTCTCGTCCAGACTCCCGATGGCGTATCCGAGGAACGTGATGAACTCTTCCTGCGTGCCGCGCCCGAATCCCTCGGCCATGTTGGACATGACGGATTCGGATGAGTCATTGATCTGAACGACCAACCGCTGGTCCCGAGCAAACGGCGCTTGAAGGGTGTGCTGAAAAATGTCGCGGGACCAGACGCGGGCCTTCTGCCAGAACTGGAGTTCGGTAAAGGTCCGCGCGGCCGGCATGGGGAATGGGTTGGTCGTGGGTTCGCTTAACAGCCGGGGTGCTATGTACAGAGTACTCGGTACTGAGTCCCATCGCGGTTGACACCGACTACGAAACAGCATGTTAACCATGGGGCCGGGGAGGTGGTACAGGACGACGCGCGACAGACGCCGTGAATCCGCAAACGCCCGAACCCTCCGGCCGCGTTGACGGGGCCGATGCCGCATGGGTACAACGACTCGCGTCACATCTTTGAGTCGGGCGCCTTTCGGAGCAGCATCATGACGAACGCCAGCGTTCCCCCGTCGGCACCGTTACGCACCAGCCTGGCCAAGGCGATTTCGAAGATGTGGTGGGTGCTGCTGCTGCGCGGAATTGCCTTGGTCCTCATTGGCCTGTATGCACTGTTCACACCGGCATTGACGGTGGCCGCGTTCGTGCAGGTGCTGGCGTTCTTCGCGATCTTCGACGGCGTGCTCGCGGTGCTGGCGTCGATCATGGGGGGCGTCGAGTCGCGGGGCTGGCTGTTCGCGCGGGGCATGCTGTGCATCATTCTCGGCGTCTTCGTCGCGGCCTATGCGATTCCGGTGGGAGTGTTCACCGCGACCGTCATTGCCGTCGTGATCGCGATCCAGATCGTAGCCTCGGGCATTCTGGAAATAATGGTCGGCATCAATCACCGCAAAGAGATGGAAGGGGAAGGCTGGCTGATCTTCGGCGGCATCCTGTCGATCATCATGGGGAGCCTGTTGCTGGCCTCGCCGATCTTCGCGGCCCTGATGATGATCCGCATCATGGGCGTGTTCGCGATCCTCTTCGGAGGGATTCTCATCAGCAATGCCTTCCGGGCGCGCAGCCTCGGCAAACGGCTGGCCACGTAGTGTTGAGTGGCGACCAGAATTGCACCTGATACAATTCAGATGCCTGTCATTACCGCCAGTTCCACACTGAGCCACCGAGACTCGCCATGCCTTCGGCTACCGAGCCCATGCGGATAGGTTACGGGTTGTCATTCCCGTTTTCTCGCCTCGTCTCTCTGCGCGTCATTGCTGTTTTCGGAGTTTGTACCATGCCCTCTCTTCGCGCCGACGATGCTCCATCCGCCGCCTATTCACTCGCCCCACTGTTGTCGAACGACGCGGCGTGGGACCACCTGCCAGCCGCCAGTTCGGGAAAGGGTCAACCATTGCCGGCCTGGACGCGGATGCTGGCCGGTGAATTGCCGCACACGACGGCGGCGTTGCTGGAACTTGATCTGGCTCACCGCGAGAAGAGTCCCATAACAGCTCGATTGCGGGCGGCGATGCGCTGGGTGGCCGCCAACGCTAACCGTTGCGATTACTCCCAGGCAGTGGCCGAGTTCGACGCGAAACAGGCCGGCCTCGATGAATCGCGGCTGAACGGCCTGAAGCTGCCCGACTATCCCGGCTGGAGCGAGGCCGAGCGGGCGGCGCTCGTGTTCGCTCGCAAGATGTCGCTGGAGTCGAACAACGTCACCGATGACGAGTTCGCAGCGCTCGTCACTCACTTCGGCGAACGACAGGCCGCGTCGATGGTGTTGCTGATAGCCTACTCCAACTTTCAGGACAGGCTGCTGATCTGTCTCGGCGCGACGATCGCCGACGATGGTGAACCGTTGGCTCCGGCGGAGGTGTCGTTCCCGCCGGAAGCGTATCAGTTCGAACCAGGCGAGCGACCGGCGCTGGATGACGCACCGCTGCCGACGCCGACCGGAAGTGATGATGTCGACGATGACGCCAATTGGACTTCGATCACTTACGAGGCCTTGCAGCAGCGGCTGCAAACGCAGCGCGAGAAACCGACGCGCTTGCGCATTCGCGAATGGGACGAGTTCGCTGACCACCTGCCGGACGGACTTTTCGACGGGCCGAGCGACATCGTCTGGTACCGCATCGCCTTCGGTTACGCCCCTGAACTGACTGTGCCTTATGAGGTCTTCATGCGGACGGCCGGCGCGGAGACGGCGCATCGCCACGAACGCGTCTTCGGTTCGAGTCTGTTTTGGGTGGTGACGCGAGCCGTCGATTGCGCCTACTGCATGGGACACTGCGAGATGAACTGGGAAGTCGCCGGGTTGTCGACCGATGCCATCGCCGATCGCAGCCGACTGCTGGCCGGCGGCGACTGGTCGAGCTTTCCGGTCGAGCAGCAGCACGCTTTCGCGTTCGCCCGCAAGCTGTCGCGTACGCCCTGGCTGATTGATGCCGGCGACATTGCGCAACTCAAGCACGATTTCCCCGATCGCGCCCTCGTCGTCGCCCTGCATGCGTCGCGGTATCACTACATGGTCCGCATTTCCAACGGCTTCCAGTTGAAGCTCGAAGACGAGAACGTCTTCTACAGCTTCTACAACGTGACTCCGCCCGCCGTAGCGACAACCGAGACTTCGTTCGTCCCGATTCCTTCTGATGCCGAAGCCTGGGAACTGTTGCCCGAGGTGGTCGATGGAGCGGGTCAACCCTTGCCGAGTTGGGCCAGGGCGGTGGCGGTGCAGATGCCGCGAACGGCTGCGGCGATGCTGGAACTCGATGCCGCCCATCGGCTGCACAGCCCACTCGATCCGGTGCTGCGGGCGAAGGCGCGGTGGGTCATCGCCCATGCAAATCACTGTGACTATTCCGAAGCTTGTGCGCTGGGCGACCTGCGACGCGCGGGAGCGAGTGAAGCCAGGATCGCGACACTCATTAGCGATCCTTCAACATGGCCCGCGGCCGACCGCGACGCGCTGGAGTTCGCCCGCTTACTCACGGTCGCTGCCCCCACGATTCCCGATGAGCTCTTCGAGCGGCTGCGAGTTCAACGCGGCGAACGTCAGGTCGCAGCGATGGTGCTGCTCGCGGCATACGGCAATTTTCAGGACCGCATAATCCTGGGGCTTAACCTGCCGCTGGAGGACGATGGCCCCTTGCCCCCTCTCGACGTGAAGTTCGCCGACGGTGCCCTGCAGATCGCAGGCATCATGCCCCCTGAGAACGGCGAGAATGAATACGTCGATGACGGCGAGGCCGTCATTCCTCGTGATGATGCCTGGACTTCAGTCTCCTACACAGAACTGCAACGCCGTCTCGAACAGCAGCGCGATCGCGTGCCGCGTCTCCCTGTCCCGGCGTGGGAAGACGTCGTTCCGCTGTTGCCGGCGGCGATGGCGGCCCGGCCGACCCGCATCGTGTGGAGCCTGACCAACTACGGCTACGCACACGAGCTCGCCATCCCGTGGACGATTGCCACGCGCACACATTGGGCCGAATGTCCCGGTGAGCGCATTCTCGAAGAGAGCCTGTTCTGGGTGCAGACCCGCGCTATCGGCTGCAACTACTGCATGGGTCACTGCGAAATGCTGCTGGAAGTGGCCGGCCTCGACGATGAACAGATCGCTCATCGCACGCGACTGCTCGCCGAAACCGACTGGTCGGCCTTCCCGCCGGAAGAACAAAGGGCGTATGTGTTCGCCCGCAAGCTCAGTCAGACTCCGTGGGAGATGACGGCCGATGATTACCAGTCACTGACAGGCGACTACGGCCAGAAAGAAGGCATGGCCCTCTTTTGGTGGATGTGCCGGGGCCTCTACATGACCCGCATTTCAGACGGCTTCCAACTGCCGCTGGAGCGCGAAAACGTCTTCGGTCCGCCGCCGGAACCGGTGCC
>JANNSB010000686.1:0-2502 GCA_031402175.1 Planctomycetaceae bacterium | reverse complement strand
TTTATCCGTCGCAGATCAAACGACTGGCCCCCGACTTCTTCTTTCAGGCTCAGATCTACCGCCGCTGAAAATCGAAGCACGGCCCCCATGTGAGGACGCAGCCGACGTTAAGGCCCTCGCCTTTCACCTGCAGAAACATGTCTTCGGGCCGCACGCCTTCGGTCGGGCTTTGATAGTGGGCGCAACCCGCGCCGTGAATGTGATGGTCGCCGCTGTAGAAGCCGAAGGCGTTTGCATCAACCCAGCGCTCGAGTTGAATCGCCAGTTCGTGCGGCTCGGTTGAGGCAGCCGAGTCGACGTCTGTCGCGACGACTTCGAATTCCTGTTCGTGGACGACATACTCCGGGCCGCGCGAGGTTTGAATCCGAAACACGCCCGGCGGCAGATGGATGATGTCGTTGTCGCGGCGATAGATCTGAGCCTGAAAGAAGAAGTCGGGGGCCAGTCGTTTGATCTGCGACGGATAAATGCGTCCCTGCTCGTCACGTATGACGAGTCGCGACACGGTCGGCGTATCATCGACGTCGCGAATCGACAGTCTCACCGGCAGGGCGGGCTTAATATCGAACAGCACGGGGACTTCACCGCGAAAGCCGAGATCCTGCGTGCCCTGGCCGATGTCGAACGTGAGGATGGCTTCGCGTCGGCCCGCTTCGTCGGCATAGAGGACGGCGATCACGTATTCGACTTCGAGGCCCGACAGGTTGGCCGTCATCGGCGGCGACGTGAAGAGCGACACATCGAGAAACCGCTGCGTGCTCCCTGCGGTGTTTTCGTTCGCGTTGAGTTCGGTCTGCTGCTGTCGTTCGAGGATGCCGAGCGACGCCCCCGAGTACACCGCGCCGGCCTGTGGACTCCAGATACGCAGGGCAGCCGTCGAGTCGCCTTCGTTGATGATCTTGATGATGCAGGGCACGTAGCCCCCTTGCTGCAACTCAGCGTCGGCTGGTCCGCGTTCGACTTTGACACGAAGTTCGGGATTGATCGTGACAGCGCACAACACGAGCGGATCGATCGCCTGTTGCAGCGCGGCAGCATCCCCGGCTTCGTCGGCGGCCGCGATGGCTTCGCGGACTTCCTCAAACAATGGATGCCCCAGCATGTCGAGCGCCTCGACCAGGCGCGACAACTGCGCCCCCAGCGGCTGCGCCTCGACGGCGGAGACGACGGGTAGGTCGTCGGCGTGGGCTTCGAGCGCTGATCCGAGAAGAAATGTTGATGCGAAACAAATGCGCTGGATTGTTGCTCTGGTCATGATTCGCATTCCAATTACGAATGTCGTGATTAGTGTTCAATGAGCACACAGCCGCGGAGCGGCTATCCACTCTCAACTCTCCTCCACCAGCTTCCCATTCTGCAAACGGTCGAGGTAGCACGTCATCGAGTGGTTCGTGAGCATGTCGGGCGTAATTGATCGCTGGCGGAGGATTTGCAGAATGCGCTCGCCCCAACTGATCCCTTTCAGCACCAGGTCGTGGACCGGGCCTTGGGAGGTGTGAATGCGGCCGTCGTCGGCCAGCCAGATGCTGTCGCCAACGGCGGCGTAGCCCTGCATCGGCGGCAACAGCGGCACCGGATCTCCTTCACACTCGAAGCGATAGACCGGAAACCGGCACGACTCGGCGAATGTCTGATCACCGACCTTGGGCGCGCCGAACGTAAAGACGGCCACTTGCAGAAAGCCCTCCTGCTGCAGCTCGTGAGCCGCCAGTTTGGCGAGCGCTCCGCCACGCGAATGACCGGTGACGAGAATCGTCTGCCCGGTGTAGAGCTTGTCCAGCCCGCGGAGCATGTCGTCCTTGATGGAGAAACGCACTTGACGCTGGCAGCCCGCATGCACCTGGCCGAGCGAATGGTCCGCGAGGCGCGCCGTCATATTGTCGCACCAGTCCTGCAGACCGAATGTCGTCTCCGGCTTGCGTGAACCCGCGAACGCGATCACGAGCTGATCGCCCGACGCTACCAGATAACCTTGATCGCCCTGGAACAGTCCGACGGCATCGTACTCGGTGAGCGTTCGCCGCAGGTCGAGTCCGGTCTGATACGCATTTTGGGCGTGCAGCCCGAGAAAGTGGGCCAGTTGCAATACCGAAGCATCAATCGAACCGCCCACGCCCGAACTCGCCCGCGTATGAAGGAATGATGAAGTGCGGCTTCAAGGTAGCGGCCGGTGAGACGCGCAGGAAGGGATGGCCAGATTCAATTCGCGACAAGGGGACATGGAAACATGGTGACATGGAGACATGGAGTTGTGCGACGGAATCGGCAGCCTCTTTACATTGTCTCCATGTCCCCGTGTCCCTGGCCATCAGCCGGCTTGCGCCCGTGGCTACTTGCTGTTACCGCTCCGCGGTTTGGCATGGGTGCAGCCGCTGATTGTTGGGAGTGAGTGGTGAAAGGAGGTACCCTCTTGGGAGTGATCCAAGTCTTTTGAGGCTGGGATCCTCGCAAGCCCAAGGAGGGTACCCCATGAACGTCGAGATTATCGTGCGGATCGATGGT
>JANNSB010000685.1:0-1617 GCA_031402175.1 Planctomycetaceae bacterium | reverse complement strand
GCACTTCGCTCCGAAGGCGAAGCGGGTGATTTACCTCTTCATGGCCGGAGCGCCTTCGCATTTGGAGCTGTTCGACAATAAGCCGGAGTTGGCGAAGTGGGACGGAAAGCTGCCGCCGCCGGAGCTGATCAAGAATTATCGGGCGGCGTTCATCAATCCGAACTCGACACTGCTGGGGCCGCGGTTCCCGTTCGCCAAACACGGGGAGTGCGGAGCCGAGTTGTCGGAACTGCTGCCTCATCTGGCCACCACCGTGGACGACATCGCGATCGTCAAGTCGATGGTCACCGACGCCTTCAATCACGCTCCCGGCCAGATCCAGATGAGCACCGGATCGCAGCAGTTCGGCAAGCCGAGCATGGGAGCCTGGACCCTGTACGGCCTGGGGAGCGAATCCCGCGATCTGCCGGGATTCGTCGTCTTCAGTTCAGGAGCGAAAGGTCCGAGCGGAGGAAACTCGAACTGGGGAAGCGGATTCCTGCCCAGCGTCTATCAGGGGGTGCAGTTCCGCGGCGCGGGGGATTCGGTGCTGTACCTGTCGAACCCGGCAGGCATGAGTGATGCGCTGCAGCGTCGAAGCGTCGATGCGATCAACGACCTCAACCGACTGCATCTTGGGGAAATGGGTGATCCGGAGATCGCCACGCGGATCAACTCGTTCGAGATGGCGTATCGCATGCAGTCGAGCGCGCCCGAACTAATGGACATCTCCAGCGAGCCGGAACACATTCTGCAGATGTATGGCGCCGAGCCGGGCAAGCCGTCGTTCGCCAACAATTGCCTCTTGGCGCGCAGACTCGTCGAGCGCGGCGTGCGGTTTGTGGAACTCTTCCACGAAGCCTGGGATCAGCACGGCAACCTTGTCGGGGGACTGCGAGAGAACTGCACGAACACCGATCAGGCATCGGCCGCACTGGTGAAGGATCTCAAGGCACGCGGCCTCTTGGAAAACACGCTTGTGATCTGGGGAGGTGAGTTTGGACGCACGCCGATGGTGCAGGGGGGCGGCAACGATGGTCGTGACCATCATCCGAATGCCTTTACGATGTGGCTGGCCGGCGGCGGCATTAAGGGGGGCGTCACGTTGGGCGCCAGTGACGACTTCGGCTTTAACGTCACCGAAGACCGGGTCCATGTTCGCGATTTGCACGCGACGATCCTGCACCTGCTGGGTTTCGACCACACTCGGCTGAACTACCGCTTCCAGGGATTGGATCAACGCCTGACAGGGGTCGAGCCGGCGCGAGTGGTCCAGGAGGTAGTGGGATAGGCCATCGGATATAGGAGAAAAGCCAGAGAGTTTCGAGAGCAGTACAGTGCAGCGGCTACTTGGTCTCGTGGGTCCAGACCTGGAAGCTCTCCAGGTTCGCCACGCCGAAGGCCGTCGTGAGGGCCACATCCACGGCGTCTCGGCCTCGTGCCATCAGCACGCGGCCGATGCGCGGGGTGTTGTGTCGCGCGTCCATCGTCCACCACCGTCCGCCCAGGTAGACTTCGAACCAGGCGCTGAAATCCATCGGGGCGGGATCGGCCGGGACGCCGATGTCGCCCAAGTAGCCGGTCGCATACCGCGCGGGAATGTTGAGGCAGCGGCAGAACGTAATCGCCAGATGCGTG
>JANNSB010000684.1:0-2234 GCA_031402175.1 Planctomycetaceae bacterium | reverse complement strand
TCGAGCGATCCTTCAAACGCCGCTTCCGCGTTGACACGAGCGCGGCCATTGCTTTCCTGCAGGGCCCATGCATTTAGCTTGTCGATGCTCTTTCGCTCTACGGTCTCTCGGTCTACGCCTTTAATGACGCATTCCTTGCCGAGAAACTCATTGCGAACAAACGCTGAATAGAGCGGTTGTGATCGGCGGCGCCCCGCCGGTGTCCAATGATCGACGTTGATTCGAACCTGCATCGGACGGCCCAATTGTTGCCCCTACAACTGCCAACACGCTCGATCAGTTTATGGCACCCTTCGTGTTAGAGCCACTGACTACATGTCGACTCGGTGCGGCTCGCACGCGCGCGATGTGCCTTCGGGACCAAGCACACTCTATCCCTACGTCACACCCTCCGGAAGCGTCAGTTCATTCCGTTTGTGGGCGGCTTGTTCGCCGGGGGTGCCTTCTTTCCAGGTGCCGGGACGGCGTTTGCCTTCAGGGTACATCGCTTCCAGAGGCTCCCAGACGACGTCGACCTTGTCGGTGAACAGGTCGCCGATGAGCAGGTCGGTCACCTTGCCACGCAGGTCGGGATGCTTGCGGATGAAGCCGCCGAAGCTGAAGCCGTCGTAGTATTCGCACACAAGCCGCCGCATGCGGTCGATGCCCGCATGCAGTTCCGGCCCCCATTTGCCGAGTTGCGATTCGGAGGTGTCGTTCTTCTCGAATCCTTCGACGATGGCATCGGCTGCCATCTCGCCTGACTTGAGAGCCAGCAGCACGCCCGATGAATAGAGCGGATCGAGGAACCCAAAGGCGTCGCCGATCATCACCCAGCCGTCGCCGGCGACCCTGTCGCAGCGATACGAGTAATCGCGAGTGGCGAAGTACCCCTTGATGCGCTTCGCCGACTTGAGGCGTTCCTTCACTCCGGGGCAATTCTCGATTTCTTCGTGGTACACCTGCTCGTGACTGCCGCGACCGTCGAAGAGATAATCGAACGGAGCGACGACGCCGACACTGGTGCGTCCTTCGTGCAGCGGGATGTACCAGAACCAGCCCTGCTTGTTCCCGGTCTGAATGACGATCGTCGCCCCCGCGTTCTTGCCTTCATCGCGATACGCATTCTCCCAGTAGGTCCAGATCGCCCCCTTGTTGAGCACTGGATCCCAGGTGCGCATCTTGAACTTGTTCATCAGCAGTCCCGTCTGCCCGCTGGCGTCGACGACGACCTTGGCGTAGACGTTGCGAGTTTCACCTGACGGCTCCTGAATCATCACGCCGACGGCCTTGTCTCCTTCCATGATGACGTCGCGGACACGGACCCCCTCGTGGGCGTTGACGCCGTGCTCGCGGGCGTTGTTCAACATCATCAGGTCGAATTCGCTGCGGACGACCTGCCAGGTCTGCGAACACTCGTGGGGCTTGTTGTCATGAAAATAAAACGGGGCCGACTCGCGTCCCTCAGAGTTCACGAACTGCACGCTGAACTTCTTGACGAAGTGGCTGGCCTTCATCTTCGGCAGCATGTTCAGCCGCTCCTGCACCCAATAGGTCTCGGGACTGAGCGACTCGCCGATGTGATACCGGGGGAACTTCTCGCGCGCTCGAAGAGTTCGACGCGGTAGCCCTGCTGAGCGATGAGGGTGGAAGCCGTCGCCCCCGCCGGCCCGCCGCCGATGACGATGACATCGGTGTCGAGAGGATGCTGAGCGCTGGAATTGACCATGATGTCTCCTGAAGTCGATACCGTGATTCTGTTAGTTTTCGCAGGTTTCCCGCCGTCGGCAAGGCAGTCGCGTCCGCCGCCCCCTTTCGACGTCGCCCTACAAAACCGGGCGAATTGACTATAGGCGTTGACACAATAGTTGTCCAGACAAGTGTTGTCCGAGAGCCACTCCGGGAGGGATTCGCGTCGGTTGGCCCAGGCCGCTTTCAGAAGTTCAAATTAGCCCGCAGCGCGAGCAAGGGAGACGTGAACTCGCGTCATCCGCCAGACCAATCGCGGCTTGCGAGATCGCGTGCCGACCGATCTGCCTGATCAAGGTGAATCATTACCCACAAGCCGCCGGAAATCTCGATTGAACGTCTCGCGTCACGCTGCCCTTGCTCGCGCTGCGGGCTAGTGTAGGAAATTGAAACTGGCTCTAATGATCCGGCGCGCCCGGTAACAGCCTGGCCTCGGGATCATCCGGAGGCAGGTCGAGGGCGAGGTAGGCGAAGAGGTCGGCCATCTCTTGCGGTTCGATCAGTTT
>JANNSB010000683.1:0-14792 GCA_031402175.1 Planctomycetaceae bacterium | reverse complement strand
CAGCGGTGGAGTGCGCAGTGCAGTGAAAATGGATCGCGCTCGGAAAGGCGCGCTGATTCACATCCCAGCGCCTCTTTCGCGCAGCGAACGGCGACTATCCTTCCGGACACAGCAGCGACATCATGTCTTTGACGCCGAGCGAGGTGGCGGGAATGAGCACTTCACCCGCGGTGAAGCCGGCCTGCATGCCCCAGACACGGGCCGTGCTCTCGACGAGCTGAAACACCCGATCTTTGCGCGGAGGGAATTGCGTTTTGTAGCAGCGAATGGCGGAGAGCTTGGTTTCCAGCGAATCCGAGATGTCCTGCACGAAGTAGTTGCCGGCGTTCTTCAGGACTTCCATCTGATTGAAGCCCAGCGGATACCAGAGCTGCTTTTTCACTGTATGCACCGGCAGGTGATCGAACTCTGCGTCCCATTTGGTGAGCCGGGAGTAGAAGACGGCCGCATCGGTGATCTGCATCGCCTGCCAGTGGTCGGGTGATGCCGTCGGCGTGCGGCCCGCGATGCCCATCACAATCGCAGGCCGATACCGCCGGATGATCTTGGCCAGCGCGACCCGCGACTCGAACGAATCGAACAGTCTGCGGTTCGGCAGATCGAGCGTCTCGCGAACGGCCACGCCCAAGGTTTCTGCGGCGGCACGAGCCTCCTGCAAGCGCACATGCGGGCCGGGACTCTCGGGAGTCGGTTCGCCGTCGGTCAGGTCGACGATGCCGCAGCGATATCCCTTGCGGGAGAGCGTCGCCAGAGTACCTCCGACGGCGATCTCGACGTCATCGGGATGGGCTCCGACGGCCAGAAGGTGGAGCGGTTCGGGAAGTCGAGTGTCAGGCATACGTACAGGTTTCGGAGCGGTACGCGGCCAATTCCCCTTGCAATTCACGGTTCATGTCGCGAGACTTTCGGCAGAGATCCTCGCAGCCGCTGTTATGTGGCGGGCGTAATTGAGTTTGGGCCAGGGCGCCATTTCGGGTTGTTCGCTGAGGATATGTGTTTTTGGTTGGCTCCGCGATCGAATGCTCGATCGCAGGTGTGCCTGATAATTCATCGTCGAGGGGAGACTGCATTTTATGGCCAAAGAAGAGGCCATTCCCATGGAAGGGACTGTCGTCGAAGCGCTCGCAAACACACAGTTTCGCGTCGCGCTCGACAACGGCCATGTCGTCATGGCCCATGTCGCCGGCAAAATGCGTAAGAACTTCATTCGTATCGTTCCGGGCGACAAGGTTAAGGTCGAGGTTTCTCCTTACGATCTGACACGCGGCCGCATCATCTTTCGCGCGCGGTAAGCATTGGAGCAGCACTCTTTCGCGTCGGCAGGGAGGCTTCGATGCAGTCACGAACTTGCTTGATCGTGATGGTCGCCGGACTGTGGAGTTTCGCCGCCACATTCGCTTTGGCCGATGAATTCCACGTCGGACCTGGCCAGGGACTCCCTTCTCCGAACGATGTACCCTGGGACCGGCTCTTGGCGGGCGACATTGTCCTGATCGAATGGCGCGAAGAGCCGTATCACAGCAAGTGGGTGCTCTGCTGTCAGGGAACCGAAGACCAGCCGATCGTCGTGCGCGGCGTCCCGAATGAGAACGGCGAACTCCCCGTGATCGACGGCGAGAACGCCCTCACACCGAGGTCGGTCGACTTCTGGAGCGAGGAACGCGGCGTCATCAAGATTGGCGGCGCGAACATTCCGGAAGACCGCGATCCGGCCCATATTATCATCGAGAATCTCGATATTCGCGGGGCGCGTCCGGGAAAACTCTTCATCGGACGCAACGGCCTCACCGAGTACGAGGAAGCCGCCTCCGCGATCTTCGTGGAGAAGGGTGAGCACATCACCATCCGCAACTGCCTGCTGCACGACTGCGGCAACGGCTTCTTCTCGGCGGCCGACAGTCGCGAACTGCTGATCGAGTCGTGCGTCCTGTGGGACAATGGCATTGAAGGGAGCTACTACCAGCACAATGCCTACTCGGCCGCTGCGGGCATCACCTATCAGTTCAACAGCTTCGGCCCGTTGCGTGAGGGTTGCGGAGGCAACAACCTGAAGGACCGGTCGGCCGGGACCGTCATCCGCTACAACTGGATCGCCGGAGGCAATCGTCAGCTCGATCTGGTCGACGCCGAAGACAACGAATCGCTGCGAACAGACCCTCGTTATCAGGACACGTACGTCTATGGAAACGTGTTCATCGAGCACGATGGCGAAGACAACAATCAGATCGTCCACTACGGCGGAGACAGCGGCGAGGAAGCGACGTACCGGCCGGGCACGCTCCGCTTCTATCACAATACCGTGGTGTCGTACCGAACAGGCACCACGACACTGATGCGATTGTCGACGAACGCCCAGTCGGCCGATGTGCGCGCAAACATTTTCTACGTCACGGCGCCGGGGAACCTCTTTGCGATTCTCGGTGAATCAGGCACGGTCAGACTGACTGGAAACTGGATCAAAGAGGATTGGAGTGTCAGTCACGACGAAGAACACGGTCGGGTCATCTCGGTTGATGATCAATGGACCGGAGAAACTCCCGGCTTCGTCGATCCCGATGCGGGCAATTTCACCTTGAGTCCCGACAGCGCGTGCCGGAACCGAGGCGTCGAGCTCGACGTGGACGACGACCTGATCCCTGTTTACGAGTTTCTGGCCCCGCGAGGTTGGCGGGAACGGGTGGCGAATGGGCAGCGCGACCTCGGTGCGTTAGAGAGTCCATAAGCCGCGTTCGATCGTTCTCGAAGTCTGCCACGTTGGCAGTCATCGTGTGGATCTGCCTGCGAACGTGAATCACAAATGATGTGATTAGCGACAGTTACGGCTCAATCCGACCCGCTGGCACGGCTATTGCATTCCTCCCCACAGGTTGTGGCATTTCTGCCGAAGCGGCGGAAGGTCCACCCCCAGGCCGATCAACGGGCGATCGACCCGATGGCATTGTCGAGTGTGTCCCACTCTTATTTGCAGGTAGAGGAACAACCGTGGCGAAATTGCTGAGCTTTGACGAAGACGCCCGCAAACAGCTTCTCGAGGGCGTTTCGAAGTTGTCTAGGGCGGTCGCGAGCACCTTGGGTCCGCGTGGTCGCAATGCGGTCCTCGATAAGGGCTGGGGATCACCGAAGATCACCAAAGACGGCGTCACCGTCGCTCAAGACATCGAGCTCGAAGACAAGTTTCAGAACTGCGGCGTGCAGCTTGTGAAGGAGGCCGCCTCCAAGACCGGCGACGTGGCCGGTGACGGCACGACGACCGCGACCGTGCTCGCCGAGGCCATGTATCGCCACGGCCTCAAGTTCATCGCCGCCGGCGCGGCCCCGATCTCCATGGGACGCGGCGTGCAGAAGGCGGTCGATGCGGTGGTCGAACAGCTCAAGAAACTGTCGAAGCCTGTTCAGGCCAATGACCGCAAGGCCATCGAAATGGTGGCCTGCATCGCGGGCAATAACGATCGCGAGATCGGCAAGACACTTGCCGACGCCCTCATGAAGGTCGGCAAGGACGGCGTGATCACCGTTGAAGAAGGCCGCCAGATGCAGACCGAGGTCGAACTGGTCGAAGGGATGCAGTTCGAGCGGGGCTATCTGTCGCCGCACTTCGTCACCAACGAAGACAATCAGACGGTTGAACTCGACAACTGTCGCATCCTGATTCACGAAGAGAAGATCTCCAACGCCCGCACCCTCGTCCCGCTCCTGGAGCAGGCGTCGAAGAGCAATGTGCCGCTGCTCATTATCGCCGAGGATATCGAGGGAGAAGCCCTGGCGACACTCGTCGTCAACAAACTGCGCGGTATCGTCCGCGTGTGTGCCGTGAAGGCTCCCGGATACGGCGATCGCCGCAAGGCGATGCTGCAGGATCTCGCCATCGTTACCGGCGGCAAGGCGCTCTTCAAGGACTTGGGCGAGAAGCTCGAGAACATCACGCTCGCCGACCTCGGGACGGCCAAGAAAATTCGTCTCGATGCCGAGAACACCACGGTGGTTCAAGGCGGAGGTCAGAAGTCCGCCATCGAAGGACGCGCCACTCAGATTCGTCAGGAAATCGAAAAGACCGACAGCGAGTACGATCGCGAGAAGCTGCAGGAGCGACTCGCCAAACTCGCCGGCGGTGTGGCGCAGATCAATGTCGGGGCCGCAACCGAAACCGAGATGAAGGAGCGCAAGGATCTGACGGAAGACGCTCTCGCCGCGACCCGCGCGGCCATCGAAGAAGGCGTCGTTCCCGGCGGAGGCGTCGCGCTGATGCGATGTGCCAAGGCGCTCGACAAGTTGAAGCTCGAGGGAGACGAGGCTTTCGGTGTGCAGCTCGTCAAGCAAGTGCTCGAGATGCCTCTCCGCATGATCGCCGAAAACGCCGGTCAGGACGGTTCCGTCGTCGCCAACAACGTCCGCAAGTCGAGCGATGTCAACTACGGCTACGATGCCCTCAACGAAGAGTATGGGGACATGTTCGAGGCCGGTGTCGTCGATCCGACCAAGGTCGTGCGTTGTGCCATTCAGAACGCAGCCAGCGTCGCGACACTGCTGATGACCACGGATGCCATCGTCGTCGAAGAGCCGAAGGAGGCTTCCGACGATCACCACGATGACCATCATCACGACGGCGGCATGGGTGGCATGGGTGGCATGGGTGGCATGGGTGGCATGGATTTCTAATGCCCGTCTCGTGCGACGAGCATCAACCGCGAACCGACGAATTCACAACCTTAATTCACACTGAAGCAGTCCCGAGGAGATAACGCGAATGAAGATCAAGCCGCTGGATGACCGAGTTGTTGTCGAACTTGTCGAAGCCGAGGAAACCACCGCGGGAGGCATCGTGCTGCCCGATTCGGCCAAGGAAAAGCCGCAGCGCGGCCGCGTCGTGGCCGTCGGCCCCGGCAAGCTGCTCGACAGCGGCGAGCGCTGTGCCGTTTCCGTAAGCGTTGGCGACGAAGTGCTGTTCGGTAAGTACGGCGGCACCGAGATCGAAGTCGACGGCGACGAAGTGAAGATCCTCCGCGAGAGCGACATCCTGGCCAAGATCGTCAGTTAGTCCCAGACACGTTTTCCTCAGTGCGACATTTGCCTGGGGCTGATTCGAAAACCAACTCCGAGATTCACGACACATGGCGAAACAAATTCTCTTCGACGATCCCGCGCGTCTCAAGCTGCAACAGGGCGTGCGGACACTTGCGAAAGCCGTCGCGGTCACGATGGGCCCCACCGGGCGAAACGTGATCATCAACAAGAGCTTCGGCAACCCGGTCGTCACCAAGGACGGCGTTACCGTGAGCAAGGAGGTCGAACTCGAAGACCCGTTCGAGAACATGGGCGCCAAGCTCGTCAACGAAGTCGCCAGCAAGACCAGCGATGTCGCCGGCGACGGCACGACCACCGCCACGGTGCTGGCGCGAGCCATCTACGAAGAGGGCTTGCGCAGTATCTCAATGGGTGCGAACCCCGCCATCGTCCGCAAGGGGATTGAGAAGGCGAGCGATGCCGCCATCGAGTATCTCGAAAGCATCGCCCGTGCCGTGACCGACAAGAAGGAAATCGAGCACGTCGGCGCTATCTCCGCCAACAACGACAAGTCCGTGGGCGAATTGATCGCCGATGCGATGGAGAAGGTAGGACGCGACGGCGTCATCACGGTCGAGGAAGGCAAGTCGAATGCGACGACGCTCGAACTCACCGAAGGCATGCAGTTCGACAAGGGATACATCTCCCCGTATTTCGTAACGGATCCCGGCGAGATGAAGTGCATCCTCGAGGACTGCCTCATCCTGCTGAATGAAAAGAAGATTTCCAGCCTGCGGGACTTTATTCCGCTGCTGGAGCGCGTGGCCCAGGTCGGCAAGCCGCTGCTGGTCATCGCCGAGGACATCGACAGCGAAGCGCTGACGGCTCTCGTCGTCAACCGCCTCCGCGGCACCCTCAAGGTGTGTGCCGTCAAGGCGCCCGGCTTCGGCGACCGACGCAAGGCGATGCTGCAGGACATGGCCGTCCTTACGGGCGGCACCTGCATCAGCGAAGATCTTGGCATCAAGCTGGAGAACGTCGAACTGTCGATGCTCGGCCGTTGCAAGCGGGTCGAAGTCGGCAAGGACAACTGCACTCTGATCGATGGGGGCGGCAAGACTGAGGACATTCAAAAGCGAGTCGCTCAGATCCGCAAGCACATCGAGGATACCGACAGCGAATACGATCGCGAGAAGTTCCAGGAGCGTCTGGCGAAGATCACCGGCGGTGTCGCGATTATTTCGGTGGGCGCTGCGACCGAGGCCGAGATGAAGCAGACCAAGGCCCGCATGGAAGACGCATTGCATGCGACGAGGGCTGCGGTCGAAGAGGGTATTCTCCCCGGCGGCGGCGTCGCTCTCCTGCGTTGCATTCCGGTCATTCAAGGCGTCAAGGCGAAGGGAGACGAGAAGATCGGCATCGAGATTGTCGCTCGCGCTCTCGAAGCCCCGATTCGTCAGATTGCCTCCAACTGCGGAACCGACGGGGCTGTCGTCGCCGACGAGGTCAAGCAAAAGGGGGACACCATCGGTTACAACGCGAACACCGGCGAATACGTCGACATGTACAAAGCGGGCATCATCGATCCGGCAAAGGTGGTGAAGACGGCCCTCCGCAACGCCGCTTCGATCGCCGGTCTGATGTTGACGACACAAGTCCTGATCACGCGGACCGACGAACTCAGCGGCGGAGCGAAGAAGCCCGCCGTCGAGGGAGCAGTTCGCTAGAGAGGTGGCACAGACATTCCTATCTGTGAAGGCCTCGAGCGGTTGATTGACATCAAGAGCGTTCCTCCGAGCCACCGGCCAAACCGGTGGCTCGCCCCTTGTTAAGTCGCCTTTCGCTCCGCGAAAGTCGCGTCGTGAGAATGTTGACATCTCGGCAAAATGATCCCGGTATCCTAACCTGATGCCTGCGCTGCTTTCGCGGAGCGAAAGGCGACATACCCCGACGACCTGCGTAACATGCCCACGATGGCCGACAAGCGCGATTACTATCAAGTCCTCGACGTGGACAAGAAGGCCACGCTGGAGGACATCAAGAAAGCTTACAAGAAGCTGGCGATCAAGCATCACCCAGACCGCAACAACGGTGATGCCGAGGCTGTCGAAAGATTCAAGGAGGCCGCCGAGGCGTATAACGTCCTGAGTGATTCCGACAAGCGTGCCCGCTACGATCGGTTCGGTCATGCGGGGGTGTCGGGAGCCGCGGGACGCGGGGGCGCGGCGGGCTTCTCGGATCTCGGCGACATCTTCGATGCCTTCGGGGATCTCTTCGAAGGTTTCGGCATTTTCGGAAGCGGCGGCCGTCGCCGCGCCGGCCCGGGAGGCGGACCAGCTCGCGGAGCGCATATTGAGACCCGGCTGGTTCTCGATCTGGTGGAAGCCGCCGGCACTTGCACGAAAGAAATTCGCGTCGACCGCACTAAGGTCTGTGTCCGTTGCGCGGGCAGCGGCTGCGAACCAGGGTCAAAGCCCGAACACTGCGATTATTGCGGCGGACATGGACAGGTCGTCCAGGCACAAGGTTTCTTTCGCGTGCAGACCACATGTCCCGCCTGCAAGGGGGCAGGGCAGGTCATTCGCGAGCGCTGCACAACTTGTCGAGGCTCCGGGCAGGAAGCCGAAGAGGTCGTGATCAAGGTCACTGTTCCGGCAGGAATGGACGCGGGCATGAGACTTCGCGTTTCGGGTGAAGGCGCAGCCGGAATGAGTGGCGGAGCGCGCGGCGATCTCTTCGTTGAAATCCATGTTCGCGACCACAAGCTCTTCCGCCGCGATGGCAAGGATCTCTGGAGCGAAGTGCCGATCAGCTACACGCAGGCGGTGCTGGGAACGACCGTCGAGATTCCCACGCTCAGCGGCAGAGAGTCGCTGGCGATTCCACCGGGCACGCAGCCGGGGGAAGTGATTCGCCTGCGGGCGAAGGGGATGCCCGATTTTCGCGGCGGCCGGCACGGGGATCTGCATGTCGAAGTCAATGTCATGGTGCCCAAGAAGCTGACGCCCGAACACGAAGCCATCCTCAGACAACTGGCCGAGAAGGAAGAGACCGAAGTCCATCCCCATCAGAAGACCTGGTTCGATCGTGTAAAGAAGTTCTTCAAGGGCGAGACGGAAGAGTAACCTGTGATGTCCAAGGATCATCAACCGCGCGACCCGCATCCGGACAACGAATTCGATTCGTTGGCATTCGATCCAGATCCGCGCGAAGCCGGCGCGGATGCCGCGGCAACGGCGCTCGACGAACAGTTGCAGTCGGCCTTGGCCGAGGCGAGCGCGAATCACGACAAGTTCCTTCGCGCACAGGCCGAACTGGATACTTATCGCCGCCGCGTCCAGAAAGAGCGCGAGGAAGACCGCAAGTTCGCCACGCTGCCTGCCGTCAAGGAGCTGTTGCCGGTGCTCGACAACCTGCAGCGTGCGGTCGATGCCGCCGATAAGGCCGACTCGGTCGCCGACCTAAAGTCCGGCGTCGAGATGGTGCTGCGGCAGTCAATTGATATCCTGAAGAGACTCCAGATCACTCCGATCGCCTCCGTCGGACAGCCCTTCGATCCCAATCTGCACGAGGCGGTCTCGCAGATGCCTTCCGCCGAATATCCTCCCATGACGGTGATGCTCGAAGTCGAGCGCGGCTACACGCTGCACGACCGCGTGATCCGTCCCAGCAAGGTCATCGTCTCCGCCGGCGCAGCGCCGCCTAACGCCTGAATCATTCCGCCAGAGAACAACTGGACCAATCATGCCGACCTACGATTACCGTTGTGCGAAATGCGAACACGAATGGGAGTTGTTTCAGTCGATCAAGGCTGATCCGGTCAAGAAATGCCCCAAGTGCGGCAAGATGTCGGCCAAGCGGGTGATCGGTCCGGGAGCCGCGATCGTCTTCAAGGGGTCGGGTTTCTATCAGACCGACTATCGCAGCGACGCTTACAAAAAGGACGCCGCGGCCGATTCCAAGTCCTCCGAAGGCGGCAGCGCGGCCAAGGACTCGGCGAAGTCATCCGATAGTTCCTCCACCGCCAAGGAGAGCAAGCCATCGAAATCGGAGTCATGACTCTGCTTCGTTGTCCGTCGCCTCGGGTCGCGTCACATCCCTCTCGCCGCGCGGGAAATCCATGAGCGAAACCTCGCGACTGTCGATCGAGAATCTCGTCAAGGAGTATCCCTCGGCCGGCGGTGTCTTGCGCGTTCTTGATGGCGCATCGCTGTCCGCGAACCCTGGCGACTCGGTCGCCATCACCGGCCCATCGGGTTCTGGGAAAAGCACGCTGCTCTACATCGCCGGATTGCTGGAACCGCCGACCTCGGGCAAGGTGCTGCTGGACGGCCACGAACCCTGGACGCTCGACGCATTGGGACAGGCGAGGTTTCGCAATCAGCAGGTCGGGTTCGTCTTCCAGGATCATCACTTGCTGCCGCAATGCACGGTGCTGGAGAATGTGCTGATCCCCACGATCGCTGCGAGTCGCGAAGCCGCTTCAGCGACCGGTTCTGAAACCCGTGCCTCGCAACTGTTGCAGCGCGTCGGCCTGCAGGACCGCATACATCATCGGCCGGCTCAGCTCTCGGGGGGAGAACGTCAACGAGTCGCCGTCTGCCGGGCGCTTATCAATCAGCCCAAGCTGTTGCTCGCGGATGAGCCGACCGGCAACCTCGATCGCAAGACGGCCGATGTCATTGGTTCACTGTTGCTGGAAGTCGCCCGCGAGTCCGGCGCGATCCTCATCTGCGTCACGCACAGCGGCGAACTGGCCGAGCGGTTCCCGAGACGGTACGAGCTGGTCGATGGTAAGCTGGTTGACGTATCAAAGTAGGGAGCCTCGCCTTCCAAAGCCTAACCCCATGTGTCGCAGCGAAATCGCCGTCATTGTCATTATGCGGATCATGGGCGCGTTCGCGCTGCTGGCGATCTTCGCGGTATTCTTTCCGTACTCGTGGATGAACGCCTGCCACGAGTACATGGGGCTGGGCACGCTCCCCGATGAGCCGATCGTCAGCTATCTCGCCCGTTCGCTGTCGGCTTTCTACGCCGTGCAAGGGACGATTGCTCTTGGCATCTCGTCTGACATCCGCAGATACCGCCCGCTGGTTGCAATGTGGGCCGTGCTGGTGACGCTGATGGGCGCAATGATGACGTGGATCGACCTCACCAGCGGCATGCCTCCCAGTTGGACCTGGAGCGAAGGCCCGCCCACAATCGTCGTCGGCCTGGTGGTGCTCTGGCTGCAGCGGAAGATCAAGGCGGCAAGCGACGCGACCACCCATTGAACAGTGAAGGCGCTCAGGACGCGATGTAGACCGCCGTGTCGGGGCAGATCGTCAGTTCAATATCTTGACGAATCATGCTCTTGCGCGAGGGGGCCTGGCCGGCGTCAGCGTTGAGCAGTGCCGCTTCCGACAGCAGCAGAGTTTCCGCCAGGGCGATGGTGGAGAGAACGATCACGAAAGTCAGGCTGAGGCATAGGGAAACGAGGATCATGGGGGGAACTCCTTTGAACTGATGTGTGTGTGTGTGGCGAAGGAACAAATCCCTTCGCTGAGTCCCCCTGCGAGAGGCGCCGTCGCAACGGGACACACGAATCCCCGCGCACATCCAAAATTAGCCTACTGAGGATCGTGCGGGAACGGCTCCAGGTGCACCAGCACGTCGCGGACGGTGGCGATCTGCCGCACAAGCCGGTCCTTCACCGCATGGCCGATGCGATGCCCCTCTTCGACAGTCAGTGTCGCATCAACCTGAATGTGCACATCGACCAGATATTCGATGCCGGTCTTGCGGACCCAGAGCTTCTCGACGGCCCGCACGCCGGGAACCGCCGCAGCCAGGCTGCGAACACGACCCACAATTTCGGCGTCCGCCTGGGGATCAAGTAGCTCGCTGGTGCTGCGTCTTAAGAGTCGTGCGCCTGTCCACAAGATGACCGACACCACGACGAGGGCGGCCGCTTCATCCACCCAGAGATAGTTTGGGCCGGCCACTCGCACGACACTAAGTCCAATCAGCACGGCCAGCGAGCAGAGCGCGTCGCTGCGATGATCCCAGGCATTGGCGATAATCGCCATCGACCCCGTTCGCTGTCCCACATCCCGCTTGTACCAGTACAGAGCTTCCTTGATCACCACATTCGCGCCGGCGATCCAGAGTGTCCAGACTGGGGGAAGCGCGTGTAATTGCGTCAATCGGCTGGCGGCCTCCCAACCGACGTACAAAGCCGATGCAATGATGAGGACTGCCACATACGCGCCGGCCACAGTCTCGGCCCGCGTGTGACCATAGGGATGTTCTTCATCCGCCGGCTGCTGGGCATACCAGAGAGCGGCCATTGTGACGATCGACGTCAGCGTGTCTCCCAGCGAATTGACGGCATCGGAAATCAGCGCGAACGACGGCCCGAAGATGCCGGCGACGAGCTTGACGACCCCCAGCGTCAGGTTGACGACCAGACCGAGCAGAGCCGCCCGCATCGCCTCACGATAGATCGGCCGCGGGGACGAAGGGTCGTCAGTCAACGCTGCATCTCCGGGCTGTGTGCCAAAATTGCCTTTCGCTCCGCGAAAGGCGCGTAGCGGCGGCTGTCCCCAGCCGCCGAGACCAACGCGGACGGCTCTCCCTCTGTTGTTGCTCAACGGCCGGGTGAAGTCAACCTTCGTCGCCCCGTGTCTGGGGGCCGGCTAGTTCGTCACATTGGTGTGAGAGTACGTTGGCTGAATCTCAGCGGCTTTGGCGGTGAGCCAAGGACTTACGTCGAAAAGGCGAGGCGTTACAGTTTACCCCACTTCACAAACTGACCGGCCCTGCCCCGTGTCTGGGGACAGACACGGCTACAAAACGCCGCTACTTTCGCGGAGCGAAAGGCGACTAAGACTGACAGCCACGCCGCGAATGAAGTTCGACGCGCGCGTCGCGCCGATTGGTGGAGCGACATCATGGGGTGACGGCCGGGGCGCGTCAATCAGCACACCGGCATCACTCCGACAGCGTCGAGATCGTTTCCAGTTCTGCTGCCTCGGTGAAGAGTCGCCAGCGGTCAGCCGGCACTTCCCGCATCGCTTCCCGCAGCCGCTCTGAATCGGCGGAGAGTTCCGTCACGTTGCGCAGCAGAATGAGCCGCACTCGTTCCGGGAACCGCCGGGCGATGTCGCCGTAGATCTCAGGGTCGCGTTCGCCCGTGTCGCCGACGAGGATGAACTCGCGATCGGGGAACCATTCGATACAGCGGGAGATTTCGTCGAACTTGTGCTGCCGTCCGCCGATGAGGAATTCGACGCCGGTGCGGTCCTTCAGCCGAAAGTTTCGCATTGACCAAGTTGTCTCCGGAAATGACTCGTTTGCCACGAGATCGTGCAGCTCGGGATACAACTGCCAGGGACCATTCGACACCAAGTGGATCGCGTCCCCTTCGTCTTCCCAACGCCGATAGACATCTGCCATGCCCGGCACCGCCTCGAACGGCTCTAGAAAAGTGCGGGCCAGCAGCCGCTCGTGATCGGTCACTTCGGTGATCTTGATCGTGTCGTCGATGTCGCTGATCACCATCGTTCCTTCGCGATCGAGCAGATGAATGCGTCCGGCGAATACGCGATCGTCCCCCTCGTTCACTTGAGCGCGAAACGGCAGCCAGCCGTTCTCGGCATGCTGGGCCGCCGCCTGCGCGGGGAGGCGCAACTCGCCGCTGAAGTGCCCATCCGGCGTCGATCGCGGCAGCGCATGTTCATAGCCGGCGATCTCGATCGTGATCTCCTTGCCCCGTTCGTTGTCGACCAGGAACCAGCGCGCGCGGCGACGGAAGATTTCATCATTCTCCGAACCGGGGGGCAGTTCGAACGCCTCGGCTGCCCAGTCGAGAACGGCCACTCGCAGCAGATCGCCTTCCTCCGGCTCGAAGATCCAGCCGTGCACCGGCAGAACCCATTCGCTGCCGTCATCCGAGAGCCGGCCCAGCGTGGGAAAGAAGATCACCTCTTCGTCGGATCGAATTTCGCTGGCCATGAGGGGCGGATCGTTCACCCACGACGCAGTCATCACTACCATCGCGGCGACAGTAAGAGTGCAATGCATGCGTCGTACGAAACATTTCATTCTGTCCCCCGTCCCACCTCTATGCTCCCTGCTCTTTTCTCAATACACCCCCGGGCTCTGCATGAAGCCGATGATGCCGGTCAGAATTGAATGGAACGATGGGCCGATGAGGAAGACGAAGCTCAGGCCCAGCGCCACGAGATAATGCCAGCGCGGGCTGTCGGTGTCGAACATCAAGAGCCACAGCAAGCCGCCCACCAGCAGCAGGGCCGCTGCCCCGGCCACCCAGTTCAGCACACTCGAGCGCTCGAAGTACGTGTTCTTGCGGGTGCGAAACGCCGTATCGATTTCGTGCAGTTGTTGAGCCACTTCGGGCGGGCGGGGCTTCGTCGGCGGATAGGGCATCTGCGGCGGCAGATACTCGTCCTCGAGCCGTTGGACGTAAGCATCGTAGTCGCTGCGATACAGCGCGAGCATTTCGCGGTAGTGCTCCAACTGCAGGTCGTACTGCTCGATCGCCGCCTCGTGCTGCTCGACGAGATCGGGGAACGACTCTTCCATCTGCTGCAGATCGTAGTTCGCCCGCACTTCGTCGGCCGAGAACCGAATCTGCGACAAAGCCAGCACCTCCCCCCGCAGGTAATAAGTCGAGGCGACCAGCGTCAGAAACCCGATGATGCTGGCGATCTTGGCGGGGAGCAGGGATTTCGGACGGGATGCTGACTCGGTGGTGGACATGAGACCGCCTTGAAATGGTGGAATGGAATTGACCGCGGAGGCCGACTGACGCCACCTCCCTCACTCACGGCGACGTCCGGGCCATGAGATAACGCGAGAATATCAAGAAACAGGGATATCCGTCTGCGGCGGTTTGCGCCCGGATCGCCCGATCGACCAGAGAACCAGGACGATCAGCGGGGCGAACCAGAGCAGTTGCCACCAGTTTGTCGCCTCTTCGCGGTAGAGGGCCATGTATTTGGGGAGCAGCCAGGCATCGAGTGCGTCTGCGAACGTGCGATCGGAACTAATCTGTTCCAACAACGCCGGGTAGTCGAGTGTCGCGTACTGCAAAGAGCGATTGCCGCTCGTGTAGAGCAACTGCACGTTCGTCGGCAACTGCTGTTCCTCTCCGGTGGCGAAGATGCCACGGCAGGCCTCCATGAAAACGAGCGAAAAGCGCATGCCGTGTTCGCGGCCGGCCTCGTCCAGCGCGGCGAAGTACTCGGCCTTCGTGACACCGACGGCTGGAGGTGGCGGAGCATCGTCCGTCTCCCCTGCGAGGCCCGCCAGCAGTTGCTCGCGCGAGATGTCTTCGTGATGCCGCGAGAGCCGCACCGCCAGGGCATGTTCGGGCCCGCCGTGAGACTTCGTGATGAGCACGAATCGATGTTCTCCCGGATCGTAGCGGCGAGCCGCTTCCGCCAGCACGGCCTCCAGCGTTTCGACACGCACCAGTGGATTGCTCGCCAGCACGTAGTCGTCGGAGGCAGGAGGCAAGTCGAGTGGGGCCTCGGCAAACTTCCCTGAGTCGCGGTCGTAGTAGCGATACTTTCCCTCTCGCGCCAGTCGATTAGTGATGATCAGCGTGTCCAGCCTTCCGTCGGCGGCGAGTGTGCCGGCTTCGATGGCGGCCTGTTCGCGGTCGACGGCCTCGCGGAAGAGCGTCATTTCGCCACGCAGCGTGCGGGCGAAGGTGTGTGCCTTCTCGGTATCGCCCGATTCGAGCCAGCCAATGATCGTCTCGTAGTTCCGCAGGTCGGCATCGA
>JANNSB010000682.1:0-19822 GCA_031402175.1 Planctomycetaceae bacterium | reverse complement strand
GACAAACCGCCGTTCAAACGCCAACAGTGTACTGGGATAGTCCTCGACCATCCCCCACCACTACCTGTAGGCGCTGGTTGAGTCAAGTGCATACCTCTAATGGTTAATGATCGAAAGAGAGGAGAGGATCTCGCGGCTGCGAGAGGTAGTAACCCAGATCATGCTTGAATGCCAGCTACTTCGGGATTTCTGGGCGATCGCTGACGATGTTGGACACCGCGTGCCAAGACCTAACTGGAAGTTCACAAAAAACTGTGTTCATGATCTGATATCCCGTGTTGGAACGAGCGATGCCGAAAAGCTGTTCGAAGATGTTTGCGTCGCTACGGCACAGCATCACCACATCCCGACTCGCCTGTTGGACTGGACGTATAACCCACTGGTCGCTGCATACTTCGCTTCGAGCGCTGGAACATCAGTCGAAGCAGAGTTCATTGAAGTATGGGCGATACGAAGAGATGCAATTGAACGAACGCAACACAAGCCGCCCCATCTGCAAGAGTACCACGTCGCACGAAGCGAAATCGCGTATCTGCATGCTCAATCAGGTTGCTTCGTCTGGATAGTGCACCCAACATCCTGGTTCCTTCTCAATGGATCGTGGCCAACGCAAGATGCGATTCTGGAAGAGGCCTTCAAACACAATAGCGCTGGTGGTCCTCCGCCCCCTTGGGGATATCGCATCACGCTACCCAAACCGCATGCGAAAGAAGTAACTCGATCATTGTGGCGAGCGCGCGTTTCGCACGCCCATGTCATGCCGACGCTCGACAATGTCGCGGCCGAGGTCTGGAACAGCCTCACATGGCGCGAGTATGGCTCGCTGCAACGATAGATCATTTGGCATGATGGTCGGGGCCATACGCGACTTTCAGACACGGCGGGCGGCCCCGAAAGTTTCTGTAGGCCTGCGTAATCACAACACCCTTCAATCCTGACGCACCATGAACAGCAAGTGCACGCGACGCGAGTTGATGAGTGGAACGGCGTCGGCTGCTGTGGGGGCGGTCTTGGCCGGCGGCGCGAGGAGCGCATCTGCCGAGTCGGCCGACCCTGGCAGTGGAGTGCAGTGGCCCATCGGCTGTTTCAATCGCCCGTGGCATGCGTGGACGTATGATGAAGCTCTGGCAGGGATCAAGGCTGCGGGTTTCGGCCTGACAGGAATATTGGGCGATCATGCGGATGAACCATTCCTGTCGCCGCCGGCCACGGAACAGTACATCGACACACTGCGCGAGCGCATCGAACAGCAGGATCTGGTGGTGAACGCCGCCTGGTTGCGAACCAGGCACGATGTGCCGCTCGAGGAGGCTGTGTCGGCCGCCCGTCAACAGGTGGACCTCGCCCACCGACTGGGCACGCAGTTTCTGCTGACGATGGGCGCTGACGCGCCGGAGACGTTCGATCACTTCTATCAGGTGATGGCCGATGCAGCCGCGTACGCCGAGGACCAGGGGATTCAGATCGTCATGAAACCGCACGGCGGCTGTTCGGCCACTGCTGAGGAGATGTTGCAGACGATCGAGCGGGTGGGTCACGACAACTTCCGCATCTGGTACGATGCGGGAAACATCGTGCATTACACAGGCGCCGATCCGGTGGCCGACGTGGCACGCGTGGCCGAATATGTGGTCGGCTTCTGCGCCAAGGACTGCGCTCAACGGGGCGGAGATGTGATGCTGCAGTTCGGCGAGGGGAGCGTCGATTTCCAGGGGGTGTTCGCGACCCTGAAGGAGGCGGGCTTCGAAGGCCCGGTGATGGTCGAATGCTGCCGCGGCAGCACGCTCGCCGAACTGACCGAGAACGCGGCGGCGAATCGCGAGTTCCTCGAACGAATTTTCGCGTCGTTGTAGCAATTCGTTCATCGACGTTCACGGCTGAATCGAACGTGCGGTAGAGGTTGCATGCGCAACCGCAACGGTAGGGGTGAAGGAGGCCTTGTTAGGCCAGAGGCGACATGCCCCAGGGGTTCAGTAAGGAACTCCTGCACCAGGTCTGCTTTCTCGCATTCGCCCGTTCACAAATTCTCCGTCCTCAACTCCTCAACCGCCATGCTCGACTACATTCGCAATCGTTTCGCCACTGCTGCTCTCAAGGCTCGTTATGCACGGCTTGTGCACGAACGGCTGCTGGAACTGACCGAATCGTGTTCGCCTGCCGTCGGCGAAGACCCCGGGCATTGGCAGCAGGTGGCGGGGGAAGGTCGCGGGTTGTCGGCGAGTGAAGCGGCAGATCTGCGAACGAGGGCGAGGGAGTTCGTGCAGACCAATCCGCATGCCCGGCACATCCTGCGATTGATGGAAGCCTATGTCGCCGGCCCCGAACTCTCGCTGACGGCCCGCCTCATCCCCAGCACAATGGAAGCCCGCATGGCCCTGCAGTCGATGCACGAGCATAGCGATCCCGACGCTCAGCGACTGCTCGATCAGGCCAATCATTGGTGGAAACAGTTCATCGAGCGCAATCATCATCACCACTCGTTTCGTGAACATGCGCGGCGGACTTGGCGCGACGGCGAAGCGTTCCTCCGCATCTTCAATGAACAGCACGGCCCGCCGAGCGTGCGGTTCATCGATCCCGAATGGATCGGCCCCACTCGCGAAGCCCCCGATTCACAAGGCATCTTGAACGAACCGCATGATGCCGAGTCGCCGGTCGCCTACTTGCGAATCGATCCCACGACCGGCGATCTGGCCGAAGCGATTCCCGCGGCCGAAGTGCTGCACACCCGCATCGGAGCCGACAGCAACGAGAAGCGCGGCATCAGTCTGTTCGCGCCGCTGCTCGACACGCTCGACAGCTTCAACCGCTGGCTGCAGACCGAACTGCTCGCCCGCAAGCTGCAGGCTTCGATCGTTCTCTGGCGCAAGGTGCAGGGGTCTCCGTCAGAGGCGTTGCGGATGAGCGAAGCGAATGCGACTGGCGAAGCCGTCGGCGGCGGCCGGCGTGAACGGTTCCAGCCGGGGACGATTCTGACGACGAATCAATCGACCGAGGTGCAGTTTCTGCAGCCGAAGACGAACTTCACCGATGCCGCTCCACTCGGCCGGATGCTGCTCCTTTCGGTGGCGGCCGGCGCGGGGCTGCCGGAGTTCATGCTCACTTCCGATGCATCCAACAGCAACTACGCCTCGACGATGGTGGCCGAGGGGCCGGCCGTGAAACTCTTCCAGAGCGAGCAGCAGTTCTTCTCGCAGGAATGGAATTGCCTGTGGCGAACAGTGATGCGGGCCGGCATCGCTCAAGGCCAGTTGCCCGCAGGCCTGTTCGAGCGGATCGAGCCGGCGTGGACGTTTCCGGTGGTCGTCAATCGCGACCGCACGAAAGAACGCCTGACCGACGCCCGGCTGGTCGACTCGCACATCCTCAGCCGAGCCGAAGTCGCCCGCCGCGACGGCGTGGATCCCAGCGTGATGCGCTGCGAAATGGCGGAGGAACAGTAGCCGCGTCTGTCCCCAGACGCGGAGACGACAGAGGAGGACGCGGATCTCTGTTGTCGCCTGGCGAACAGTGAACGTCCTCTCGCGTCGTCTCGGCGGCTGGGGACAGCCGCCGCTACAGGCGGTGCCGGATTTCTTCCCACAGTTCCGTAGTGACGGTAGCGAGCAGGATCAGACGCTGTCCCTCTTCGGTAAAGTGCGTGACCTGTCGAGCGAGGAACTCCATGCCTTCCTGCTCCCGTTGAGACCCGTGTTCGACGTTGAGGCCGTAACATGCAAATGCATTCGACTTGCCGCTGTGGGCGTTCAGCCAGGGTAGGCAGCGGTCGCGAACCCTCTGGCTCGTGATCTGCGCCGTACGTCGGTCCAGACACAGGATTACGCCGAGACGCCAAAACGACCGCATCACGTTCATTTCTTCTTCGGGAGGGAGTGGGAGTTCCGAGCCGCACTTCTCCCCCCAGTCCGACGTCACGATTTCCCACATCTCCTTCGTGTAATGTGGCAGCACATCGACAGACTTCGCCGCGTACAACACGTCCTGGGCCTCGGCCGACGGCAACGTCAGGAGCCGCTGGAAGTCTCGCTCAGAAAACAAGTGTGAAGTGATCGAATCGAAATCGCGCTCCTGTGATTAGGTAACGGAACCAGCACACTCTACCACGAACGCCGTCCCGCGCCATCATCCCGGATGCTCAGAGCATCCGGGATGGTTCCGTGCCGTAGCCGCGTCTGTCCCTAGACGCGGAGACCGGAGAGTAGGACGTGGATCTCTGTTGCGGCCCGGCGAACGGCGAGCGTCCACTTGCCTCGCCTCGGCGGCTGGGGACAGCCGCCGTTACGACGCTTGCCGTCGCGCGGGGCTGCGTCCACCATACGGCATGCACTTCCTTCTCGTCTCGATGGGCACCTATGGCGACGTGTTTCCCTTCGTCGGGTTGGGGGCCGAGCTGAGGCGGCGCGGGCGGTGGGTGACGTTTGTGGCCAACGAAGAGTACGGGCCGGTGGCCGAGCGGTTCGGGTTCGAGTTTGTCTCGCTGTTGTCGAATGAGGAGACGCTCGAACTGCTGGGGCATCCCGACATCTGGCATCCGGTCAAGAGCGCGATCCTGGGCGCGAGATGGATGAAGGGCCGCGTCGCTCGCGAGTATGAATTACTGAAGCCGTTCATCGAACCCGACACCGTCATCGTTTCATATCCGCCGATGTTCGGAGCACGGATGCTGCATGAGACCGTCGGCGTGCCGCTGATCAGCGTGGTGCCGATGCCGTGGGTCATTCCCAGCGGGCACAATCCGCCCGATCTGATGGCGACGCCGAACTTGCCCGCGTGGGCGCCGACGATCGTCAAGCGAGGCTACTGGCGCACGATCGAGGCGGCGTCGGACTTCATGATCGGCCGGCACATCAACCGCGTGCGCCGCGGCCTGGGCTTGAAGAAAGTGCGGCAGGTCGCGCGCTGGGCCTTCTCGTCGCAGATGACTGTTGGCCTCTTTCCCGACTGGTACGCCACGCCGCAACCCGACTGGCCGGCGAACCTGAAGACGGCGGGCTTCTCGGACTTCGACGGCGGCGATGATGCGGGACTGCCAGCGGGACTTGTCGACTTCCTGGAGGCGGGGGAGCCGCCGGTGGCGTTTACGTTCGGCACGGGGATGCGTCATGGCGAGCGGATGTTTCGCATGGCGGCTGATGTGTGTGAACTGCTGGGCATTCGCGGCATTCTGCTGTCGCGGTTCAAAGGCCAGGTGCCCGCGACATTGCCCGAGGGCGTGATGCGATGTGAGTACGCATCATTTCGCGAGTTGTTCCCACGCTGCGCGGCGGCGGTGCATCACGGAGGACTGGGGACGACGGCTCAGGCGCTGGCGGCGGGCACGCCGCAACTCATCCTCCCCTTCGCCTGGGACCAGCGCGACAACGGCCTGCGCGTGAAGCGCCTCGGTGCCAGCGACTGGTTGCCATCGAAGTCATCTGCGGACAGGGTGGCTCGCGCCCTGCGACCGCTCATGACGCCGGCGGCGAAAATGCGTTGTCAGGAGTGGAGAGCGCGCTGCCAGACGACACGGGCGAATGTGCAGGCGGTGGACTGGATTGAGGAGTTTGCGCGTTTAAGTATTCCGAGTTGAGATTCGATCGGAGGAATTGGGTCGCGAATGGCATGCGTTGCAGGGTATAATGCAGGCCAGTGGTTGAGATGTCCCGATAGTTGTGGTTCTTTCTTGTTGAAACCGTCCTCATGTCCGTCGCAATTGTTGGTGAACTGTTGAGCGCAACGGAGTTCCTGGAGCTGTTGCACGATGAACCTGCGGACGAGACGTGGGAACTCATTGATGGTCAGCTTCGGAGACGGCCGATGACGACTCGCGGTCGAAAGCATGCTCGCACTTTTTCATTTGTCGACAGAGTTCTCGGATATTGGCTGGACAGCCAGTCGACGCTGACCGGTGAGCTTGCCGGAGCAGAGGCACGTTGCCGACTTCGTCGAGATCCCGATACCTTTGTCGGAATCGATATCGCATTCTTCATTGGCAAAGACTTTGATGACCGGATTTCATATTACGACGGTCCCCCCGTCCTCGCTGTCGAGATCCTCTCGCCGACCGACACGCACGAGGGGGTCGTCGAGAAGACGCTGTTGTACCTCGAATGCGGCGTCAAGCAGGTGTGGATCGTCGACCCCGACTTGCAGACGGTGACGATTCATCGCCCCGCGCGGGAACCGCAGTTCTTTACCATCAGCGATACGCTCACCGCCGAGCCGGACCTGCCCGGGTTCTCTTGCCTCGTCAGGTCGCTGTTCGGCAGGTAGAGTTGTAAGTCGCGGCGTCTGTCCCCAGACGCCGGGCGACCAGAGGAAGCTTCACTGGTCGCTGCGTTGCAACAACGGAGAACGTCCACACCTCTGGTCCCGGCGTCTCGGAGAGCCGCCGCGACTTCCCAGGAGCGAACTCATGTCACGAAAAGCTCTCGTCGCAGCGATCTGCCTCGTCTGCATCACAACCGTCGCCGCGTGGTCGGCTCACGCCGCGTTCTATGAAGAGTGGGTCAGCGGCATCGTATGGCCCGAGCCGGCGGTGATCGATCCCGGACCTGTCGGGGGGCCGCCGGTCGATGCCATCGTGCTCTTTGATGGCAGCAATATGTCGCAGTGGGACGGCGGTGAGAATTGGGAACTGCAGGATGGCGTCGGCCTTTGCCGCAGCACCGTCACCACCAAAGAGGGCTTCGGCGACTGCCAGTTGCATCTGGAGTTCGCCACGCCGAGCGAAGTGAGCGGCGAGGGGCAGGGTCGCGGCAACAGCGGCGTCTATCTGATGAACCGCTACGAAGTGCAGATCCTCGACTCCTACGGCAACGACACTTATTACGACGGCCAATGCGGCTCGATCTACAAGCAGCATCCGCCACTGGTGAATGTGTGCCGTCCGCCGGGCGAGTGGCAGACTTACGACATTCTCTTCACCGCGCCGCGGTTCGACGACGCGGGCAATCTCACATCACCCGCATACGTCACCGTGCTGCATAACGGCGTGGTGATCCAGAATCACTTCGAACTCAAGGGTGGCACCTACTGGGACGAGCCTCCGCACTACACGGCCCATTCGACGCGCGAGCCGATCCTGTTGCAGGACCACGGCAATCCGGTGCGGTTTCGGAACATCTGGATTCGAGATTTGATGCCGGCGGGATGAGGCGAGAAGGGGAGAACGGAGGAGGTTGGTAGTAAGTGAAACTCAGTTGGAGCGACGCATGGCGTTGAGCGCACTGGTTCCAGACGGTTTCAGCCGGCGGTGTCGGATATGCGGTCAGATCGTGGTGGTCGTGTTCTCGATCTTCGGTGACGCGACCTGCCCCGCTTGTGGCAGCCTGATGTGGCTCGACGAGATCACGCCCACTTCGAGTTACTACGTCCGCAAACAGCTACGAGCGGCCGGCGCGTCGTTGCAGTTCGACAATGACTCGGGCGCGTGGGAAATTGACGCCAGCGGCACGAACGTCACCGATGACGAGATCGGCCGCCTGCCGGCACTGGGCCGTGTCACTCAACTGCTGCTCAACGACACGCCGATCACCAACCACGGCATGCGATCGATACGCAGGCTGCGAATGCTAGAAGTGCTGGAGCTGGGAAATACGCTCATCACCGACCAAGTGCTCGGCGACATCGGTAAGTTGGCCAAGCTGGAGATGCTCAATCTGGAGGAGACGGCCGTCACCGATGCGGGACTCATGCGACTTTGGGGACTGCAGTCCCTCTGGTGCCTGGATCTCGATAACACGACCATCGACGGCAGCGGTCTGGAGTATCTGCGGCACAACGCAGGGCTGGAGTGGCTGTTTCTGAACAACACGCTCGTGACGGATGACGCCGTCGATCACATTTTGCAGTTCAGAGAACTGGAGGAACTGCATCTTGTGGGATCGCTGGTGACGACGGCGGGCTACAGGCGCCTGCAAGTCGGTCTGCCTCGATGCCGAGTAATTGGGACGCGTTGAACCGTATCCGAAAGATGCGCGGTCACGACGGCTCACGCTCTTCTTCGCTCAACATACGAATAATGTGCCTGGCCAGATGCTCCTTGACCTCGCGATGACGCGGAACAGGCTGCGAAACACCTGTCTCTGGATTGCGATACCAGTCGTGCTTACCGCCGTGCCGAATCATAACGCAGCCGAAGCCTTCGATCGTTTTGATGAGCTGGACTCGCTTCATGAGATGACGAGATCTTCGACGCGACGCGTGCCGGGAATCATGCCCGAAGACAGGTCGGCATACAGATCCTGCAGATGAGTTTTCAGGTCATCTTCGCTCTCTCCCTGCGTCCAGTAATCCGGGTAGTCCTGCAGGTAGCCGAGCCAGGCATCCTCTTCTTGCCAGACAACGATCTTCACCACATTCATGCTTCACCTCGATATTCGAGTTGGTCTTACTTCAATGTAACTGCGGCTACGGAGTCGCATCAACACCTTTCGGATCGATGAGAACACGCCTTTTATTCGCCTGCCGTGCCGTCCTCGGTAACTGGGGTCTTGTCCGTAGTTGGCTCATCGGCCGTATCGTCGATGGGCAGCGGCCGCGCCGTCGACTCCTCGCGTGCCTCCACCATTCGTTCCAGCGCCGAGGCATGTGAGCGCCACTGCTTTCGCCACTCGTCGTACTGCGTCAGGTTCGCTTCGATCGCTGCCTGATGTCGCTCGATCAGGCGTTCGAGAGTGGGGCGGTAACGCTTCGATCGCTTCTTGAGAACCTGCGGCAGTCGCTCGCTCAGTTCGGAATACAACTGCACCGAAACGTCGTGGTCGTGGATCTCGCCGAGGATCTCCTGCATCTCGGCGATCAGGGGATAGCTCTCGTCACGAAACTCCTTCGGGTAGCAGTCGGCCACGATCTCCATCGAATAACGCAATCGCTTGCCGATGATGCGGATCTCATGCAGATCGGCTAACTCGTGTGAATCTTTCTCCAGCGCGCGATCGAGTCGTTTGAGTTGTGACGCCAGACTCTCGCGAGCGAGGTCGGCCAGTTTCTGTGCAGTCTTCGGAGACTGAATCGAACCGATTGCCTTCGAACTCAGCTTGTCGAACTTCTGCGGAGCCTTCTTGGCCAGCGATGCCAACGCAACGTCGCCGGGCAGGCGTTGCGCCACGGTGTAACCGACGAGAAAGTCGATCGCGGGACGATCACCCCGGTCGAGATCCTTGGCGTACCACCTCAGCCTGCCGAGCAGCACGTCGCCGTCGCGAATGATACCAGCCGCCTGACGAATCTCCCGCAGCAGGCGCTTCAGTTTCTTGCGCAACTTCGCGGAGAGCGAGTCACGAAACAGCCACAACGCCGCCCCGGCCCTGCGGGTGGCCACTCGCAACTGATGCACCGCCTCGGGATCGTCACCATCGTCGCGAGCCGCCTCGAGAGCCTGACGCACTGTATCGCAGCGAATCGACAGCACCCGCCACGCGGCGTCTTCCACCGCCGTATCGGGCGCCAGATCCTTGATCCACTTGCCGCGTTGCATGAGAGGGAAACGGAATGAAATGCGCCGTCGTTGAAATGCAGGAACATGAAGTATCGGCAATTCCCTCCCGGCCGTCCATGACGTGGGGAATTGTTAAGACGCGACTGTGTTCGACGAATGTCCTATCATCACGCTTGTCTCGTCCCTAGACCCTAGACCGTCGTCCCTCCGTGATCCAAGTTCAAAACGTCACCAAGACGCATCGGCAGGGGGAAGAGCAGGTTGAAGTGCTGCGCGGATTGTCGTGTACGATTCCAAAGGGGACGTTTACGTTTATCGTCGGGCCATCCGGCAGCGGCAAGAGCACGCTGCTCTATCTGATCGGGGCGCTCGATCAGCCGACATCGGGGGAGATACTGATTGACGGCAAGCCGCTGTCGTCGCTGCAGGATGATGAGCGGGATGAGTTTCGCCGCAATCAGGTCGGGTTCATCTTTCAGAGCTTCAATCTGCTGTCGAACCTCGATGCCGTCGCGAATGTGCTCGTGCCCTACCTGCCCAACGGCGAGGCCGTTCGCAAACGTCCCGAGGCGATCGAACTCTTGAAACAGGTTGGCCTCGGACATCGCTTGAACCATCGTCCGTCGCAGTTGTCGGGCGGCGAACAGCAGCGCGTGGCCATCGCGCGGGCTTTGCTCAAGAAGCCACGGCTGCTATTGGCCGATGAGCCAACGGGCGAACTCGACAGCCACAACGGCGCACAGATTTTCGAGTACCTTCGCTCGCTGCAGGCCAGTCATGGAGTGACCGTGATAACCGTGACGCACGATCAGCGGTATCTGAAGCCCGATGATCACATCCTGGAGATTCGGGATGGGAGGATTGTTGAGAGTTGAGGTCAGGAGTCAGAGGTCAGAGGTCAGTTTCGGAATGAACACGTTTTGTCATGGGAGGTTTCTATGAGTGCTCGCAACTTTCTTCGAATGGCTGCCTGTCTTTTTTCATGCACAATTGCGATCGGCTTTGCATCAGCCGATGATGACGACGGCTGGGTCGCGCTCTTCACAGAAGAGGGCGTGCCCGAAGGTTGGGTCGTCACGCCGTGGAACGATCTCGCCGGCGAGACGCCGGAGAACAGCGAATGGCGCGTGACGGACGGCATCCTGCATCCCGGCGAAGAACGCGGGACGTGGCTGATCAGTGAGCGCGAGTACGATAACTTCATCCTCGAGTTCGAAATCCTGCTCACCGAGATCGGCAACAGCGGCGTCGCCCTGCGCGCCCCGATGTTCGGCGACCCGGCCTTCGACGGCATGGAAATGCAGATGGCCGACTTTCGCTACAACATGGAGGCAAAAGAGAACGAGCTGACGGCCGCCATCTATCGCGCCATCGCCCCGACGGAACAGGTATACCAGCCGACCGAATGGAATCACTTCATCATTGAACTCGACAGCCAGCATCTCAAGGTTACGCTCAACGATCAGGTCGTACAGGACGTGAACCTCGAAGACTACGACCAGCCGACGCTGCGGCACGACGGCAGCGAGGCTCCCCCCATCAAAGATCGCCCCACGAGCGGCCACGTCGGCTTCCAGCACCTCAGCCGGGAGAACGAGCCGGTGCAGATCCGGAATGTGCGGATTCGGGAACTCCCGTAGCGGCGTCTGTCCCCAGACGCCGAGGCGCTCGCACGTAGAGCAACGAGTGGAGGTTTTCGATTACCACAGGGCGCAGGCAGTGCCGGCTCCAATGATGCTGAGCACAGGGCAGGCGACGGCCAAGCAAATTGCTGCTTCTAAGCCGCCAATCCCCAGAACCACGAGGCACAACACTGGCAGCAGGGCTCCCGCGCCGGCCCCCAATGCCGCGGGGAGGACGAGATCCCAGATCGTCGCATGTTGCGCCGGGGATTGGTTGCGTTCTGTGCACGATCTCCGGCGAGCGAATTGCAGTCGAAGCGCGTAGACAATCACCGCCGAGAGGAAGCCGGGTAGGAATCCCCAGAACAAGGCAATGTAAAACCAGTTATCGTTGCGACAGGTCGCCGCGCCGCGCCGCCTGCCGCGACGACCAAGAACACGGGGAACTTCCACCGTTTAAGGAAGCTGGCATCGACCGCGTTAGTTGACGGCATGTCGGGCGCGGGTGCTTCTTCACTCACCGACCGTTGAGAGGAGCTCGAATTCGTGGCGATTGTTTCGGTTGGTCGCGATCGCCGCATTGGCAACGAGAAAATCCAGACGAACAACGCAGCCAGCGCGCCCACCCCGATCCACCATGCAAAACCAATCAGGTATACGTAATCCTCCATGAGCTCGAAGGAGAACCACATCGACCACCAAGAGAGCAGGTGACCGAACGCGGCCACTCCGATGCCGAATGCGATCGGTCTTGGGAATCGACTCCCCTGTCGGCGGGTAATGGCAGCGCCCGCGAAGCACAAGCTGGGGGCCAAGATCAACCAAAACAAGTACGATCGCGCCGAGCGCCATACATCGAGCCCGGGAATCAGCCACATCTGCAGCGCGATCAGGAAGCCCGCAACACTAAAGCCGACAGTGGCTCCCAATGCTGTGAAGAAGGTCTTCTCATGACGCATCCACCAGCGGCCCGATGGTGGAGTGGTATGCGAAGTCGAAGGCGCAGCAACATCGTCGGAAGGCGTCAACTCTGTAGTCTGCATCGCCTACTGTCATCCCCGCCCCAGCCGTTCATTGCGATCAAACGTGATGAGCGCTCCGATCAGTTCATCCAGATCGCCGGCCATCACCTGGTCGAGGCGATAGAGCGTGAGATTGATGCGGTGGTCGGTGATCCGCCCCTGCGGAAAGTTGTATGTGCGGATGCGGGCGCTGCGGTCGCCGCTGCCAATGAGCGATCGCCGCTGGTCGGCCCGCTCTTCGTGAGCCTTCTCCTGCATGGCCTCTAGCAGCCGGCTGCGAAGGACGCGCATCGCCTTCGCCCGGTTTTTGTGCTGGCTCTTTTCGTCCTGGCACTTCACCGCGATGCCGCTGGGGATGTGCGTGATGCGGACCGCGCTCTCGGTCTTGTTCACCTTCTGACCGCCCGGTCCCTGAGACCGCATCGTTTCGACTTCGAGGTCTTCGCTCTTGATGTCGACTTCGACCTCGCTCGCTTCGGGCAGCACGGCCACGGTCGCTGCACTGGTGTGAATCCGCCCCTGGGCCTCGGTCTCGGGCACCCGCTGCACGCGATGTCCGCCACTTTCGAACTGCAAGTGATGGAACGCCCCTTCGCCGGTGACCGAGAAGACGACCTCGCGAAAGCCCCCCATTTCGGAAGGTGACGAATCCATCAGTTCCATCGCCCAGCCCTTATTATGGACGTAGGTGGTGTACATCTGAAACAGATTCCCCGCGAACAAGGCGGCCTCTTCGCCGCCGGTTCCCGCGCGAATTTCCATGATGAGGCCGCCGCGAGTGATCGAATCCCCCGCCGTCACTACCTCCTCGAGTTCGGCCTCCTGCACTTTGTAGTGCTCACGCAGCCCCTTGAGTTCTTCCTCGGCATAGGCCCGCGAGTCGCCATCGGGATCCTCGGCCGCCATCTGCTCGGCCGCGGCAATGTCGGCCTGCAGGCGATGAAACTTCTTGAGCGCCTCTGCGCTCTTGCGCAGCCCGCCGTACTCCCGCTGAATCTCGATCATCTTCGCGGAATTCGCGAGCACATCGGGATCCTGCAGCATCAGTTCGAGTTCATTGAACCGCTGCAGCTTGGCTTCGAGAGTGGGGAACATGGGGGAGTTATCGGGAATCTGAGCGTTGGCGTGCCGCCAGGACGGCTGAAGGATGGTGCGTCGACCGGGATTGTATGCGAGTCGTTCACCGACATGAAATGGAGGTAACGATGCACGCCCGATCCGCATCTCTACATTTCTGCCTCCGCGACTCTGCGTGAGCTTAGCATTCCGCTTCAGGCGGATTCACGCGGAGGCGCTGAGGTCGCAGAGAGTATTGAGAGGCATGGCTTTCAATCGGCCAACACCATCTGAGACACCCACATGCGACTGGTGCTGGACTGTTCTCCGGCGTGAATTGCAGGTGATCAGCCTGCAGCGAACACAACTGGACCGTTTACGCGGACATTAATGTTTCAGTGAACTATTCCTGACCAATTGTGACTTGCCCGCCCGATCTTCCTAAAGTGGCCTCCTCTCAGCATCGTGGCCGTTGTTCCGGGAGACCGACAATATGGGCCCGGCATGAAGACCAATTGCTTACGTCATCATTTAGTGGTCTGCCTGACTGGCCTGCTGCTGGTTGGGACAATGATCAGCAATTGCAAGGTGGCCCGTGGCGATGAGAACGCCGCATTTCGCGACGCCCGCCTCGGCGCAGATGGCGCACTCACTGGACGCCTTACGGATGAATCGGGCAGAGCGATTCCGAATGCACAGATCGAGTTGTACGACCGAGACCTGAAACGAAAGGAAGCCCGCTCCGATGTCGCGGGCCGGTTCTCGTTCTCGAACGTCGCTCCCGGTGAATACCTGATTATCATTCAGAGCTGGTATGTCCCCTGCAATGTGATCGCCGACACGATGGCTCATCACGAAGCAGAGCCGATCCTCGCACTGACATTGCCTGAGCACGCTCGCGACACAGGAAGTGAGAACATCACCGCTGCCGGCCAGGCCGCCGTGTTCGTGGAACTGCCGATTCAAACGGCTTCGTATTCCGATCCTTTTGGAGAGTCGTCCAACCTCTTCCCCGACAGTGATCCGCGCATCGCGTATTGGCCCGATGATCAATCTCCGAGTCCAGAGAGCGACCCGGTTTTCACGCCCGTCCAGCCTCGTGCCGACCCGGGAGACTTGCCTGAAGAAGGCATGACTGCCGACGATGAGAGTGCCGCGGAAGAGGACGAATCCGACGAGCCGCGATTTGATCCCGCCCTGGTGTCGCGGGGTCAGGCGGCATTCCAGAGATCGTGTACCGACTGCCACGAGGCAAATCGTGCGTTGGACAAGCGCAAGAGTTATTCCGCTTGGCTCACAACCGTCCGGCGCATGGCGGTCATGGATGGTGCGAACGTTGAGCCCGGCGATCACACCGCGATTGCCACCTACCTGGCTTCCTTGAATCCAGCCGGGGACGGAACGGCTGATTCCGGGGCCGGCCTGCTGGATGAAGCGCTCGGCCTCGATGCGCAGGGAGGCTTCTCCGCCAACGCGACCGTCTCGCTCTTGTGGCGGACGATTGATGATGGGAACACCGTGCTCAGCCCGGGGTTCTTTCCCGATGTCTGGTTGAACGCCAGTTGGAATCCCGACGGCCCCATGCGGGCCAAAGTCGTTGCCTGCACCAGTTGCCACAGCGACGGGGGATTTACATTCGAGCTTGTCGAAGCATCGGCGACCGTCGACTTGATGCAGTTGTACGATGAAATCCATGGCAGGCCATGTGATGATGCTTGCGAGCCTGAACGAGCCTGCGAACTCGAACTGCGGGCAGGAAGGTTCCCCATGCCCTTCGGAGGGTTCACCGGCCACGGACACCCCGGGACGCTGCGGACGCTCACCAATCCGTTGATCTACGACATGGCCCGCAGGGTCGATAATTTTGCTCTGCCCGTGATGAACATGCCCTTCTCCGACGAAGGGGCCGACCTCTTTCTCAAGATTCCCATCGGCCAGGAATGGGATGTGACGACCGACGTGTACGCGATGAATGGCCGTCGCGAAACAGGCTTCGCCAGCCAGATTCTCAGCCGGTCCTATCGGGACAACAACAAAGAGCCCGCGGTCGGCTCCCGCTTGACGATCGGCAATGGCGACTTGCGTCTGGGTTCATCCATCGTCTGGGGGGATGCGGGCGTCGGCATCGAATACGTCGCCTACGGAGGAGATCTCAACTACACCTTCGAAGACCTGTTCCGCATCTATCTGGAATACGCCTACCGCACGCAGGACACTGGAGGGCCGATCAACCAGATGTCGAAAGGCTACGTCGCGGAATTCGAGCTCTATCTCATCGATGACCCCGGCATCAGCCTGCTGACGAGGTATGACACGCTCGATTCCAACTTTGTCTTTGACTGGGAAGTCCGCCGCTTTACCTGGGGCATCAACACCGCGCTGCCGGGCGGCAGCATGCTGCTCGTTCATCACGAACACTGGGACAACAACCTGTCGAACGGCCAGCCCGACCTGATCGGCCTCCGCTGGACGTGCGCGTTTTGACCGCGTGCGCTGCTGCGGAAGAGATTCAGCCGATCTCACGCTCCTCTCGCGAACTCTTCGCGACTGCTGAGTCTTGTTGAGTGAAATATGTCACGCGGAGGCGCGGAGAGCGCAGAGGGATGGCGCTACTTATCTATCGGCAACACGCCCACGACTAGCGCGCGGATACGAGTGTTGTCGAGGACTTCGAGGGCCGCATAGGCCAGGATGTCGCCGTGGTGCCAGCCTGCGGCACGTTCTGCTTCGCGAAGCAGTTGGCCCGCGGCGTGCGAACTGCGGGAACCATCACTCGATCCCGTCGAAGTGCCGGGCGGCCAGTCGGAAGGGGCGGCGAAGAAGTCGCGATCGGCGTTTTCATCATTGAGATTACGGCCAAACGATGGCAATCCCCACTTCTGGGTCAGCGACAGCACCAGTTCCTCGAAGTCGCGTTCGACTGCGTCCCATGATTCATCGTCGTCGAAAGCGGCGCTGCGTACGATCCGGCTGACGGCGGCGTCGGCACATCCGAATCCCTGCGCGCGAGCCGATTCCTCCGTCCAGGGATGCCCCTGGATGATTTGTTCGAGAATAGTAGCCGCGTCTTCCATGCCATGCTCGATCAGTCGTTGCCCGTCACCACTTCATACACGAACTCCCCTGCCCGCAGCGAGCCGTCGGCGTGGTAGTAGAGTCCGCCGGGGTAGAGGACTTCGCGGTCATCCAGCACGACGTCGCCGTTGTCGGCGTCGAAGGCCATCACGCCTCCCTCGCTGCCGAAGAATTCGTTGGGGATGTACCACGTCGCCGCGATCTCGCCGCTGTCGGGGCGAAACACGATCAGGCCGGCTGCTCCGGGGACGGTTGATGTCCAGCGGGGTTCGAGCGTCGCTGCATCGAGCAGTTGGATTCGATCGCTGTTACCAGCGAACAGGCCACTCGGTGCTTGCACGACCGCCACCGAGCTTCCATCCTGGCTGACGTGAAACGACCGCATGTGGGGCTGTTGGCGCGAGGCGACCAGTTCGCCGTCGATGGCGTCAAAGACCTGTAACACTTCGGGATAACGCTCCGTCAGTGTGAACAGCTTCGAGCCGTCATCCGAAAAACGAAACTGTTTGACCATACATTCCATCTCCGTCAACTGCTGGCCGGTCGCGACGTCCCAGATGCGAATGGAATAGCCCAGCCGGTTGTAGCTGGAGAATGTTGCGAGTCGCGAGCCGTCGGGACTCCACACGACCTTGTCGACGACGCGTCCCCAGTCGGTATGAATGAAGCGACGGATTTCATCACCGCTCGCGACATCGCGCAGGATGACGATGCCGTCCGTCGGGTCGTCGAACTGCGAGGCATTCTGCTGAGTCGTATGCACGCACACCCTCGATCCATCGGGATTGAGCGTGAAGACGACATCGAGTTCATGCAGGTCGTAACGGATGGTGCCTTCGGTCCTGGTGCCGCCTGTCGCGCGGCCTGCGAGTGGTTCGTCATTCGCGGCCCAGATATGCAGTTGCCGATAAGGCGCGACCGGCTCCCAGACCGACATGCCGCGCTCGGTGATGAGCGAGAGGATCGATTGATCGTCGTTGAGTGCGACCCGCCAGGAGATCGAGTCCCGCAACGATCGAGGTACTTCCAGAGTGACCTCGTTGCCTTCGAGGTTGACGGTGAGTTGAGTTCCCTCGACGCGAAACGCGACGCCGTCGGTGCTCCAGTGAGCCTCGTCCGCCGCGACCTGCCTGCGGGGTTGATAGCGAAGTTCCTGCTCGTCGGCACCAACGCCGGTCGCGAACAGCATTGACGCGAGGGTTGCGGCAATGACGACGGCTGGCAACCTGCAGGGCGTTTGTGTTGTCACGTTCGGTCACTCACGACGTATGAGTTGAAATGTGGGCGAGATCTCCGATCAGCCGGCACCTGCGGCTGAGCGTTAAACAACACCGGCGAAGTCGCTGCAAGGATATCACGCGAATTCAGGACGCAGAGAGAGGAAAGGAGACGTCGTTCGAGAGGATCGAACTTGCACTGATGTCCCCGTCTTCGCGTAAGATGCCTGCCGCCGCAATCGGGCCGCGCGTCGGAACCTCGAAACCTCGCAGGGGTTGAATCGGGTATCTTCGTTGCCGTCCCGTGCGGGGCAGCGCCAGCATTCCACAACTCAAATCAGGCACAACTCTCCATGAGATCAGCAGTTATCGTACTTCTGTGCGGCGTGTTTGCGGCTAGCGTGTCGTCGGTGAAGCCGGCGTTGGCAGCCGCCCCTATCGGCACGCAGATCGAGAACTTCACCCTCAGCGACTATCGCGGGCGTGAATACTCGCTCGAAGAATTCGCTGATGCCGAGGTGGTCGTCGTCGCGTTTCTGGGGACTGAGTGCCCGCTGGTGAAGCTGTACGCCCCGCGCTTGCAGCAGATTGCCAATGAGTATGCCGATCGCGGCGTGGTCGTCGTCGGCATCAATGCCAATGTGCACGACTCCGTCACCGAGATGGACGCCTTCTGCCGCCGGCAGGAGATCGACTTCCCGATGCTCAAGGATGTCGGCAACGTCGTGGCCGACCAGTTCGACGCCGAGCGCACTCCGCAGATCTTCGTGCTCGATGGCGAACGCACCATGCGCTATCACGGGCGGGTCGATGATCAGTACGTCGTCGGATTCGTGCGCGATCATGCCGACCGCGAGGACTTGCGAGTCGCGATCGATGAACTGCTCGCCGGGAGTGAAGTGACCGTACCCATGACGACGCCGCTCGGCTGCATCATCGGCCGGGTTCGCGAAGTCGAAGATGAACCAACCGTCACCTACGCTCGCGACATCGCCCCGCTGATGTATCGCCGCTGCGTCGAATGTCACCGTGAAGGCGAGATCGCGCCGTTCACGCTCACCGACTATCACGAAGTCGCCGGCTGGGGAGAGATGATCGCCGAAGTCGTTGAAGACCAGCGGATGCCCCCCTGGCATGCGAACCCCGAGCATGGCGACTTCTCGAACGACCGCAGTCTGACCGAAGAAGAGAGATCGCTCATACTCACCTGGGTGGCCGAGGGCTGTCCCGAAGGAAACGCCGCCGACACGCCGCCGATACCGGAGTTCACCACCGGCTGGCAGTTGCCTCACGAACCCGATCAGGTCTTCGAGATGGCCGAGACGCCGTATCAGGTTGCGGCTGACGGGGGGCCGAACGGGGTCGAGTATCAGCACTTCAGCGTCGATCCCGGGTTCACCGAGGACAAATGGGTGATCGCCGCTGAGGTGCAGCCGGGCAACCGCGCGGTGGTACATCACATCATCGTCTATGTGCAGCCGCCGGACTCTGATCGCGACAAGATTTTCTTCACTGCTTACGTTCCCGGTTCGCGCTGGCGTCGGTTGCCGGAAGGGGCTGCCAAGCTGATTCCCGCCGGATCGAAATTCCACTTCCAGGTGCATTACACTCCGATCGGCACGCCGCAGGAAGACATCTCGCGCGTGGGCTTCATCTACTGTGATGAAGCAGACGTGCAGTACGAGATCCACACGACCGAGGTCGCCAACGGACGATTCGTGCTGGAGCCGTTCAAGAAGGATCAGGAAGTGACGGCCCAGAGCGGCGCGCATGGCAACGACCTGACGCTGCTGTCGATGGCCCCCCACATGCACATGCGCGGCCAGGCGTTTCGTTACGAGGCCCGCTATCCCGACGGCACCACCGAAGTGCTGCTCGACATTCCCGATTACGACTTCAACTGGCAGTCGGCGTATCAGCTCACCGAGGCGAAGGTGATGCCCGCCGGCACGCGGATGTTCTGCACCGCGCTGTTCGACAACTCCGAGAGCAATCTGGCCAACCCCGATCCCTCGGCCGAAGTGCGGTGGGGGGACCAGACATGGGAAGAGATGATGATCGGCTACTTCGACATCCTCACACCGCACGTTCCCGGCACCGGCGAGACATCGGATGCAGCCGGCCCGCTCGGCGTGGCGGCCGACGCGATCATCACCGAACTCGACGGCGACGCCGACGGCTTCATCTCACGGGATGAATCGGCCCCGCGCCCGATCGTGGCCAACGCCTTCGACCGCATCGATCGCAACGATGACGACAAGCTGGATCGGGATGAAGTGATTCGTGCACTGCGGAGACTGCAGGAGCGGTCGGAGTGAGAGTTGCGCAGAATCATCCCGGATGCTTTGAGCATCCGGGATGATGGGGTTGCACGATCCTCAATTCAGTCCGTCGGCTTCAGTTCAGTTC
>JANNSB010000681.1:0-17427 GCA_031402175.1 Planctomycetaceae bacterium | reverse complement strand
AAGGCCCTGAAATCGCTGGGACTTCAGGGCCTTCCGTCGTGTGTCGTTGTTGGCGTTACGCCATCCCCGTCACCTGGCCCTGTTTGTCCAGGCAAAAAAACCAAAGCCGTACCAAAACCGATCGCCCCGACAGCGACTAGTTTCCAGGCCGATATGGTTCTTTAAGCAGGACATTGGCAGGGTAGGTGTTGTCAGCGGCGCGGAAATACCGCAGCCGTGAATTCAGATACTACCGGCGCGCATCCGCATCCGTCAAGCGGCTGTTTTACCTGAATTCTCGGCTCTATTGTTCAATTCAGCGTCACTAGGACTCAACGGGCCTGCATTGCCTCGCGACGGTCGATATCCTCAATCGTTCAGGGAGAAGTCCCTCGTAATGTATATTGCGGGCATTCATTTTGAGCACAAACGGAGTGAGATATGTCAATCATTTTGATGCGGTGGTCCCGGTGGCTTGCCTGTCTGGCGCTCGTCGTGTTCTGCGGTTGCGATGCGATCAAGTCGATCGGTCAAGAGGAGGAGCCGGAAGAAGAATTGGCATCGTCGGAGCCGAGCCTGCCTCCCGAGGGGGGATCGCCCAGCGGTGCGGAGGAAGTGAACAACAACGCGCCTCCGGGTGTAGATTCAGAGCCGGCACCGACACTCACTCCCGAAGAGATCCTTGCCGCGTTCCTGGCGAAGCCGTCGATCGAGCGCAGCGACGATGACCTGGAACAATTGGCTCAAACGCCTTCTCTGCTGGCTGGGATCACTGAACTTGACTTGCGCGGCGGCGCCATCAGCGATCAAGGACTGCGTTACCTGGAACTCTTTCCTGACTTGGAGCGACTGGATCTCTCGGAAACGCGAGTCACCAAGAACGGGCTATCGCAATTACCCGCGTGCGGGAAGTTGACGGCATTAGCCCTCGACGGCTTGCGATTGGTCGACGATCGAGGAATTGGCGAACTGACGACATTGCCGATCCGGGAACTCAGCTTGCGGAGCGTGTCAGTGACGGACGCGGTCTTCGTGCCATTGTCCGAGTTCGAAGACCTCGAGATTCTGCATCTCGACGGCAATGCGAACCTGACCGGCCTGCAATTCCGCGGCTTGATCGCCAGCTTCGATAAGCTGCGGGTATTTTCGGCTTCAAACACGCAGATCGGATTTGGGTTGCAACAGATCGGCCAACTGCAAGATCTGGAAGTGCTGAATATCGGATACGCCGAAGTGACCGACGGCGTTCTTGAGCAACTGGCCCAGTGCAGGAAGCTGGTGGAACTCGATCTGTCGAGCAACCCCATCACACTGCTCGGAACTCCATTTCTCGCAAGGCTCAATGACCTGCAGCAACTGAAGCTGCGGGGCTGCAAAGGCATCACCGATGAGGCATTGAACGACTTGGTGCGACTGCAGCAACTGCAAAGTCTCGACATTTCCGGCACGCAATGCACGAGTTCGGCCGCCCAGACTCTCAAAGAGCGACTTTTGAACACGGTGATTGTCTTTGACGACATGGAACTGTGACCGGGTCAATGCGATCGGATTGGGGAACCGGTCGAGACAGTTCTCAAAACGCGTGTTTTTCCGCGCAGGAATCGGCATCACCTCGATCCATCTCCCAAGAACGAGTCCCGCTGCGTACTCACCGAATTCCTGCAAATTGCCGTAACCATACTCAGGGCAAGACCATGAAGCTCCCACGGAACATGCTCGCCGGCGTCTGCTGTCTCATTACGGCCTCTGCGTTCGCGCAAGAAGACACGTGGACGCCGGGTACCTACATGACGCAGTCTCTCAATTCCTGCTTCGACGCCGGCCAGGTCTTCCTGGAGGACACAAACTACGGCTACGACGACGACGGCATCTCGCTGGTCGGAACCTATATGCAGCCATATGGCTACTACACCCTGACGAAGTTCTTCCAGGCGAAGACCAGCTACGTCGTGATTGCGGCCGGCGACGAGGACGCGACCAACGTCAATCTGCATGTACGGAACCTCAACGGCGAGATTGTCGCATCGGACCCCGAAGTCGACCGGCTCGCCATCGTCGAATTCACGCCGAAAGTCGGGGAAGACTTTTCGCTCGAAGTCGAACTGTTCGAGGCGAACACGGCATCGTTCGTGTCGTTCGTCATCTTGCGCGACGGAGGTTGGACCATCCCTCGCAGCGACCTCGAACTCGCGCAATCGACGCTGATGAGCCGCGGTGCTATATACAATCAGGCGATTGAGGAACAAATCGACGTGAATCTCTACCCGAGCGGTCGTTACCTGCGATTCAATGACGGTGCCTCACAGGCGTGTGTATTTGGCGGCCTGATCGCCGGCGGCGACGGGGCGTACCTGACAAACCTCAACCTGGGCGAGGGGGACGTGAAGCTGATTGCCGAGGGAGACTCCGATGTCGAGGACATCGATCTGATTCTGTACGACGCGTACAACACTGAGTTGAATTCCGACCGCCTGGGGGACGCCCATCCTGTCATCGACCACTACACCTTGGCTTCCCAGAACTATCACATCGAGATCGCCAACGAGGCGGCCAGCGATTCGACACCCACCTTCTGCATGGTGGGAGTAATGCAAGTTCGACCGTGAGGCATGCAGGGCGTGGTTCAGATCTTCGTCACTTCGCCCAACTCCCGTCTCCGGATTGCGTGAACCGCGCAGCTTGCGTGCATTCACAGTCTGTGGTCGCGGTCCGAGTGTCATGGCGGTAGTGCCTCATCCACGTCCGACGGGGTGCGTCTCCGCAGAAACCGCCGAAGTGCAGGGCTATTGCTGGCCCGAATTCGCCTGCAACCCTGAGTCGCCTTGACACTTCGGCGTCAGGTGTGAAACAACCCGCGTCCTCTCTCATTAGCGGTGGAGGACTGCCTCCGCCGTGCCCTCGCGGATCAGGTGGCGACACCTGGATGATGGTCGTTTTTCCTGCCTCTCGAACTGCCTTTCCTACTTGCGATCGAGCGAATTCGCTTTGCCGGCGTCACAGCCGTCAAAGTTTTCGTGAATATCACAGGCTGACTAAGCCGAAAAATCAGAAGAGTCGTCGCGGACTGTCCAGTTTGACACTCCGTCCTGACCGGCAGGAACTGCCATTACATAGCCGCCATTCGCGGTGGAGCGATTCATGCACGTTGCACGAGTTCAGATCTTCGCTCTCTTGTTGAGCTGCCTCGTTGTCTCCCCGGCGTGGGCCCAGGACGGGCCTCCGGGTTTGACCACGGTCGACGGCAACGTCGATGCCTCGATGTCGCTCTCCAGCGACGGCGGCACCTACATGTACTTCAACAAGTGGGTGGGCGATGGCGTCGGAGCGCCCAACAGCTATCAGCAGTTCGGCTTCCGGGCCAATCTGTTCGATTTCGATGAATACGGGTCGCACCTTTTCACCGAAACGCATCTGTTCATCTCCGACCATTCCCGCACAGGCGTGAATTTGGGCGGCGGTCTGCGCTGGGAGTACGACGGCGGATTCGCCGGCATCAACGGCTTCTTCGACGAGATCGACACGGTCGCCGGCAACACCTATCGCCAGGCCACGGTCGGCGCGGAGTATCGCCACGACGGACTCGACATCTTCGCCAACGGCTACTTCCTGCTGAGCGATGACAACTCGAACCTCGTGGCCGTCACCGATCCCTTCGGACCCGCCTTCTTCCAGGGCAACAACATTTTCACGCTGGGAACCGGACTGGTTGAACGAGCCTATGAAGGTTTCGACTTCGAGGCAGGTGTCCCCATTCCCGGACTGGATCCCATTCGCATTTACGCGGGCACGTACTGGATGACGGACGATGCCGACGACGAGGTCTGGGGCGTTCGCAGCCGTGCGGAAGCCCGAGTCGGTCAGGGAACCAAGCTGAACTTCGTCGTCTCCGACGACGAGGCCTGGGGCACGAACATCAACTTCCAGGCGGAGTTCATGTTCTGGGGCGAGTCTCCGATGCGCATGCCGGTTGATTACAGCGCATTCTCGCGGCGGCATGATCCAGTCCGCCGCACCTCGGTGGTTCATACCAACATTGCGGAAGAGCCGACGCCCGTCATTCTCACCAACCCGCGCACCAATCTGCCCTGGATCGCCTTCCACGTCGATAACACGAATGTGGGTGGCGTGACTGGCACATGGGAAGATCCCTCTGAGGTTCTGCCGCCCGGCGCGGCCTCCGACCTGATCCTGGTCAATGTCGGCGTGGGAGACACGATCGGCAACGTGACCTTGATCGACTTCCAGCAGCTTCTGGGCGAAGGCTTCGCGCACTTCATCGACACGGTGGAAGTGGGCAACATTCAGCTGCCGCCCGACTTCCTCGACGCCGGTCCGCACCCGACGCTGCGTCCTCTCGTCGCCGGCGATCCGATCGTCACGCTGGCCAACGACAACCGGGTGGTCGCGCTCAACATGATCGGCAGCACCAACGCGGCGATTCGCGGCACCGATGTCGACAACTTCTTCATTCAACGCGTGTTCGCCGATTCGACGAACGGCATTTCGATCTCAAACGCCAGCGGTCTCGGCACGATCGTCGATTCGACCTTCGACGCCAATGGGGCCGGCACGGGAATCTTCGTGCAGGCGGCGGGCGGCGGACCGCTGACTCTCGATATCGACGATGTCGATAACACCGGCGGCGCTCGCGGCTTTGATATCGTGGCCAACGGCTCGGACGTGACACTCACTGCCGACAACATCACCGGCGACAATCATTCCAACGCCGGCTTCCGCATTGCTGCCGACGCTTCCGTCCTGACCGCCGACGTCAACAATGCCGACATGACCGACTCCGGCCGAGGCTTCGTGCAGGACGTCTCCAACGGCGGTTCGATCGACTCCGAGTTCTTCAACATTCTGGCGACCGGCACGGGCAACCTGTTCGAGGGCAAGGTCGTCGCCGGCGGCAACCTCGATACGCAGGTTATCGACGGCATCTTCAACGGCAGCACCGCCGGTCACGGTATCGCGCTCGATCTGCAAGGCGCAACCGGTCTCGCCAGCTTCACCAGCATTTCGGCCAACGGCAACGGGATTGATGGATTGAACGCCATCGCCGACGCAGGGTCGGTCTACGACATCAGCGTCACCAACAGCACGGCCATCCTGAATACCGACGACAGCATCGACATCACTTCGATCGGCACTTCGTTCGTCGACTTCTTCTACGACCCCAGCGACTCGTCAAACAACGGCGACAACGGCTTTGAATTCCTGGTTGACGGTGGTTCGAGACTCGATGCCGAATTCATCGACATCGACCTCTCGGATAACGGCAACAACGCCGTCTTCGGTGAAACGCTCGGCGGCTCGACCACCAATCTCGACTTCGTGCGTGTCGACATGGACGACTCCGACACCGGCAACGGCCTCGAACTGAGCGTTGACGGTGCTTCGAGACTTGTCGGATCCTTCGTCGACAGCAGCGTCCGCAGCACCGACAGTGATGACAACATCAATCTCACCGTCACCGACGGTTCGGATGTGGATCTCGATTTTACGGATACACCTGCCGATGCCAGCGGCGACAACGGCCTCGTCTTCTTCGTCGATGACGGCGCGAACGGCATTAGCACGCTTGATATCCATGTCACGAACGGCACGTTCAACGACAACCCCTCGACCAACATCGCGGGCACGATTCTCGATGGTTCCGAAGTCGTATTCGATTTCACCAACGTCACTGCCGACAACCTGGCCCCCACTGGCGGCGGATTGAACATCACCGCGACCGACGGTTCGTCATTTGTAAGCACTTGGGATGGCGGCTCGATCTCGAACACGCTTGACGACGGCGTGCAGGCGATTGGTTTGGGAGCTGGTGTTGGCACGACGATTGACATGACCTTCACCGACGTCACGATCGACGGCAACGCCGACAACGGCATCAACTGGTTTTCATCTGGGCCTGACGGTATCGCCAATCTCTCGCTCACGAACAGCCCCGTCACCAACAACGGCATTCACGGCGTGACGGCCGATCTCTTCGACACCACGGGCACCTTCAGCGCGACCGACTCGCCATTCACCGGCAACGGCACAAGCGGTGCGGGCAGCGGATTCCGCATGTTTGCCGACACCGACTCGGTGATGACCGCGAACTTCGACAACTCCGACGCGAACGACAATGCGACGCATGGCTATCACTTCAACATGGCCACGAACTCGACGATCAACTCGGTCTTCGCGGGCAACACTGCCACGGCCACGAACAACGGCGAGAACGGCTTGAACTTCGAAGTGCTCAGCGGCAGCACGTATAACCTCGCCCTCACGGGCGGCGACTTCTCCGACAACGGTCAGAACGTGGCCTCCAGCGGCGTCCGCGGCTTCGTCGACGGTTCGCCGGGCATCGACGTCAGCCGGGCCGATGTGTCGTTCGATGGAACTCTCTCCAACAACAACACGCTGCACGGCTTCGAGTTCCTGGTCTCGGACGGCGCCTTCTTCGCCGGGCGCCTCAACACGACCGGAGCCAACGGCATTCTCTCGGCCTCGAACAATGCCAACAGCGGCGTGCGGTTCACCGCCGACGACGCGGGCACGGTCGCGGGCATCCTTTCGGTGGGTGACAATCTGTTCAACGACAACGGCGCCTTGACCTTTGCCGACGGCATCGAAGCCGACGGCATCGGTGTGGCCCGCTTCGTGGTCGGCGTCACGGGCAGCTTCAATAACAACGGCGGCGATGGCGTCGACGTGTTCATGGACACTGTCACAACGGCTTCGGTCGACATCGACGGCAGCACCACCGGCACGGTCAACGACAACTTCGATGACGGCATCGACATCAACCTCGTCGACACCACGCTCAACAGTCAGGTCTTCGACGGCACGGGCACGCCGGCCTTCAGCATCGCCGGATTCGCGGGCATCAATGACAACGGCGCGAACGGCGTGGAAGTGTCTGCCGACAACTCCGACATCGGTACTGGCACCGCCCTCATCAACGGTCTCAGCCTGTCGGGCAACACCAGCGGCATCGTCGTCAATCTCACGAACGACAGTGAGTGGGATCTCGACGTCACCGACAACATCGCCGGACCGAATGACGTATTCGGCATCCATGTCGCGGCCGACAGCGGCGACCAGACGCTCGATATCACCGGCAACACCGCCAGCTCGAACGCAGACACGAACATTCTGGTCGAATACTCCGGCACGGCCGGCGAGGCGGCCGGGGCGGCAGTGCACATCGACGACAACATCGTCGACGGCGGCCTGGCGACTACGGTCAACGAGGGTATCCGCGTCGACCTCACCGACGCCGCGCACCTCGCTCCCAGCTCGATCGACGGCAACACGGTCACCGACAACGGCAGCCATAACATCGCGGTCTTCATGACCGGCACCACATCGGTGGATGACCTGACCATCGACGGCAACGTTTCCACCGGCGCGGGCCTCGACGGTATTCACGTCGAGACGCTTAGCCCTGTCACGCTCGGAGGACTCTCGATCAGCCAGAATCTCGACATCGGCAACAACGGCGACGACGGTATCGACGTCATCCTCACGAACTTCTTCGGCGATCCCGACATCTCGATCACCGACAACCTCGCCGTCAGCAACAACACGACGCGCGGCATCGCCCTGTCGATCACCGACACGGTGGCCGATGCCGGCGCCCCGAGCTCTTCGGTCGGAGCCATCGACATCTCACGCAACACGGTTGAGGACAACCTCGGCGGAGACGGCGTCGAGGTCACGATTGATGACCAGTCCGGCGATGGCCTGCTCACGGTCGACTCTTTCACGGCTTTCGGCAATTCCGTCAACCGCAACGCCGGCGGCGGCGTCTCGCTCAGCGCGACCAACGCCACCATCACCGACACGACCTTCGAGTCGAACGGTATCGAGGACAACCTGGGCGGCGATGGCGTCCTGCTCTTTGGACTCAACTCCCTGTTCGACACCGTCACCTTCGACGCGAACGGCATCGCCCGCAACGCCGGCGACGGCATCGACCTCGACCTCGATGGTTCGCCGATCAACACGCTGGCGATTGTGAATCATCAGTTGGGATCGTCGGTCAACATCGGCCTCGACTTCCTGATCGACGGCAATACGTTCCCTGGCGGAGTGCCGAGCGGAGCCTTCACGATCACGAATACTTCGGACCCTGGTTTCGACGTCACGAGCTTCCTGTTCGACATCGGTCCTTCCGGAAACGTCTACGACACGGTTGGATTCAGCGGGTTCCCGTTCACTCCGTTTGCGGGCACCGAGGTCACAACGGGCGTTACGACGGTCAACGCCATCGCCGTGCCGCCGTTCGGCCCGCCTGTTCCGGATGCGAGCACCTTGCTGGACGTGGCGTTCGCGGACTTCAATCCGGGCGAGGCCTTCCAATGGGACATCGACACCGATGCCTCACCGGTCACTCAAGACACCATCACGGGCGACGAACTGGCCGACTCGACGATCACGGTCAACTTCACGACCGGCCTGTTCCTGCAAGGTGCGTTGTTCCCGGTTATCGGCAATCCCGACGCCTCGCAGTTCGTCTCGACCTTCACGAACAACACGCCCGGCGGCATCTTCGAGAACCAGGGGAACGGTATCCGCCTGAGCGCGGTCAATGGATCGGACATCGGAGCCATGGATATTTCCGACAACTTCATCACCGACAACGACCTGCACGGCATCGAATTCATCATTGATGACTCCAACCTGCCGGACGCGGCCGCACCGGCCACGATCACCGATAACGAGATCACCGGCCATGTCAATGGCGACGGAATCCGCATGCTGCTGCAAGAGACCGGCGACACCGACATCGGGATCGACTTTATCGATAACACGATTACCGACAACACGGGCGGCATCGGCGTGAATCTGCAAATCGACGACTTGCCCGGCACGTCGGCCACCACCAACTTCACAGGCAATGATATCAGTCGCAACGGGCAGGCCGGCGTTCAGATCGAGCTTCTGCAGAGCGCGGACCTCACCGCGGGATTCGACGGCAATACGATCTCGGATAACCCGGACTTCGGCGTGCACGTTATTGCCGGCGACAACACGAACGCCGACCTCGCGTTTGGCCAGACTGTCGGAGGCGATCCGAATGTGTTCGACATGAATGGCACGGCGGGTGTGGGGATCGAAATGTCAGACAGCGCGACCGGCACATTCGCCTTTGCCAACTCGAGCATCACGAATACGCAGGCGACTGGGCTCAACCCGATGTTTGACGGGGAAGGCCTGCGGGTCGTCCTGGACGACTCAGCGCGACTGAACAGCTTCGTCGTTGGTGGAACAAATCCGCTGGTCCGCGACACGTTCTTCAACGGCAACGACGCCTCCGGCGTCTCCCTCGTACTGAACCAGCTCTCGGCCGTCATTGATCCGGTATTCCAGAACAGCGAGATGATAAACAACGGCGGCGACGGCTTGCAGATTCTCCGCTTCGCCGACGCGCTGATCGACAACATCGTCGTGGACAACAACCTGATCAACGAGAACGACGACAACGGCGTCAACTTCACCTTCCAGGGCGGCAACATCAACATCGACACGCTCGGAATGCTCGTGATCGACGCGGACATCAACGACAACCAGATCAATCAGAACGACGACAGCGGCGTATTCATCAGCCTCGACGCCGACGTGAACACGGACTTCGACATCATGGTCAACGAGATTGACAACAGCGGCGATGCGGGCATTGCCGCGCGGCTGCGATTCGACTCCGTGATGGACGGCGTCTGGGACGACAACGTCGTCACCAACAGTGGACGCCTGACAAACTCGGACGGGATCAACGTGACACTGACCGAGCGCACGCTCGTCGGATTCGGGTCCGGCTTTACGATTTCCAATAGCCTGATTGCCGATTCCGATCGTGACGGCATTCGATTCGATACGGGCAATACGGTGCCGGCTGGACTCGTGTTCGAGGTTCCCGCGATCACCGCCAACATCCTGGACAACGGCCCGCAGTTCGCCGGCGATCTCCGCGGGATTACGAACAACGGCGGAACCGGCGTCAACTTGTTGGCCTCTAGCGACAGCGACATTACCGTCGTCCTTGACGACAACCTCATTTCCGGCAACGAACTCGATGGACTCCATGCCGACGCCGGCGGGACGTCCGACGTCATCATCGATGCGACGGGGAACGCCATCGAGGAAAACCTGCGGCACGGCGTCAATCTGGAGACGACCGGCGCCGGTATCGACCCCGACCTCGTGGCCACGTTCACCGACAACGTCATCGCCCGCAACGCAGAGCGCGGCGTCACGCTCGTCAATCGTGGCCACGGTGATGCGACCTTGTCGATCATCGGGACCGTCGACCCGACGCCGGCCGGCGTCGGTGCGACCAGTCGCATCGAGCAGAACGGCGAGATCGGCGTCTATGTCGAGAACAACGCCGGCGCCATCGACACGAATAACGACGTCAGCCTGACGATCTTCCAGACGGCCGTGGTCGGCAACGGAGCCAATACGCTCGCCGCCGCCGACGATCGCAATGGCGTGTTCATTCGCGTCGGGACCAGCACCGACGGCGCCGTGACGGCGACGGTGGACCAGAACTACATGTCCGGCAACGGTAACATCGACTTTGTCGTCGAGTCGTTCACCGCGACGCCGGCTCCGGGTGTCGCCAGTCAGTACACGGATGCGGCGAATCATGTGCTTGATCCGCTGGCCCGGTTCGGCCTCATCTTCTCCGACAACGTCGGCGACTCGGTGGATTTGACCAGGTTTGGGGCGACGTACAACAACGCCGATGCCTTCAAGTCGCCCGGCGCGCTGTACGACAGCACATCCCGCCTCCGCAACGCACAGCGTCTGACGCGCGACTTCAACCTCGCGAACGACGTCGTGGTTGATCCTCCGGTGCCGACGGCGACCGCCTTTGCCGGCACGGGCCTGAATGAGGGCCTGATGAACAACGGTGTGTTCACGAACCTTGGCGTCAATGTCGGAGTGAACCCGCCGCGCGACATCACCGCCTACGTAGCGGGCACCAACGTCTTTACGGTCGCCCCAGCGCTCATCGGCGCCCCTGTTGCCCTCGACGTCATCGACGTCTTCGGTGACGACATCGCAGGCGTCGGACGCTCAACCTTCCGCACGCAATTCGCCAGCGTCGCCGCCGGCGGAAACGTGTTCGGCACCGTCTTCACGGACTTCGGTGACTTTGTGGACCTGATTGACGGACCGGGCGGCAACCCCGACGACGACAACTACACGATCGGGGCAACGCCGTTCGACCACGAATTCGAATGGTCGGTGGACGCCACGCCGTTCGGGTTCGATCCGTAACGAAGGACGCCAGGTGCCACTGGCGGACATGCCGACCAGTGGCACCATCCCGCAGTCGCACCTTCCGCGACGAATCGCCAGCGGAACATGCCCAGCATCGGCCTCGACATCGGCGGGCGCCCGGTGCCACTGGTGAGTTGACCTGAATTGGGTGCCACTGGTCGGCTTGTCCGCCAGTGCGAGCGGTGCTAGGACGCAGCTATGCATCCTCATCGCAAACAGGTCAAGCATTGCTACGAACCGAGGGATCGCCACGCCGCTCGCGTTGGTCGTGGCGTGCCACCCAGGCCGAGACTGGAAATCGTCGAGTGTCCGGTGGTATGAATCGGGCGGCAAGCTGATCGACCCGACTTGCCGACGCTTCACGGGTTGCCGTGGTCGTTCTTCACGGTCACGAAAAACCAGTAGCTACGTCAACTCACCGTTCGCACTGGCGGACAAGCCGACCAGTGGCACCCTTTTTCGCAGCGGCACTCTGCAATGGTTATGCCCAGCATCGGCCTCGACATCGGCGGCGCGAATCTGAAGGCCTCGGACGGCGAGTCGCTGTCGATCTCGCGGCCGTTCGCGATCTGGAAAGAGCCGCAGCGACTCGCGGATGAACTGCGGGAGTTGCTGGCGGTGTTCATCCCTGCTCCCTCTCCCCCGCTGAGCAGTTCTCCAATCACTCACGACCTACATTGTGGGGGAGAGGGGTCTGGAGTCCAGGCTTTAGGCTGTCAGCGGCAGGCTATAGCCTGGACTCCACTGCTCGCCGTCACGATGACGGCTGAGCTTGCGGATTGCTTTGCCACGAAGGCCGAAGGCGTGGCGTTCATTCTGGATGCCGTTGCGGAAGTGGCGGATGGACGCGAAGTGCGGGTCTGGCAGACCGGCGGCGAATTCGTGACGCCCGATGAAGCGCGCGAACTCGTTCCCCTGGTCGCCGCCGCGAACTGGCATGCGCTGGCCACCTGGGCGGGTCGGCTCACCGCGGGGACGACGAATGATGCCGCCCTGCTGATTGACTTTGGTTCCACGACGTGCGACATCATTCCGCTCATCGGGGGCCTGCCAATGTCCACGGGCCTCACCGACATCGAACGGTTGCGTTCGGGCGAACTGGTTTACACCGGAGTGCGCCGGACGCCGCTCATCGCTGTCTGTCATAGCGTACCGTTTCGCGACGGGTTCGTGCCGCTGGCGGCGGAACTGTTTGCGACAATGCTCGACGTATACCTGCTGCTGGGTGAGATTCCCGAAGACCCCACCGACACGAACACCGCTAACGGCCAGCCGGCCACGATCGAGGCGGCGTGGGACCGCCTGGCCCGCAGCCTCTGTTGCGATCGCAGCGAATGCAGCCTGAATGAGGCCCGCATCGTCGCCCGTCACATTCGGTCGCAACAGCATCTGCAGATCGCATCGGCGATCAAGCGGGTCGCATCAGCGATGCCCCCGCCGTCGCAACTGGTCCTTGCGGGCGAAGGGGAGCCGATCCTGCGCGGGTTGATCGTGGCGATGGAGCATGTGAGCGCACCGCCGATCCCGCCGACGTTACTGTCACTGAGCGAAATGCTGGGTCCGGAACATTCGGCATGCGCCTGTGCCTACGCCTTGGCGCGCCTGGCGGCGGAGAGAGGTTGAGCCTGAATGCCGGGAAGGCGACGCTCCCGCGGAGCCGGTCGAGGTGGTGACGTTCATCATGGGTGCCGGCTCGGCGGGAGCCTCGCCCTCACTGGTTCCTGACCCAACTCAAATAATCCCCGCCAGTTCCTGCAGCACATGCCAGTTTTGCAGCCGGTCTTCGCGGGCGAAGTTCAGCGTTTCGGAGTGATTGCCGTCGGCGTCGAAGTGCTTCGCGAAACGCCCTTCACTGCGTGCGAAGTCGATGAAATCGACGACCTTGCCGGTCTTGGGGTTGGTAAACCAGTCTTCCTTCACGGCGGGATTGCCCTGCAGTGACAGCCGTTCCTTGATCCGGTTTCCCTTGTTCGGATCGTAGATCATCAAGGGGAACGCCCGCGTATCGACCGCCAGGCGGGCCTGCTCGCCGGCCATGTTGTCGGCGACGCCATGCTCGGGCTGGCAGGTCGTGTAACAGGAGATGATCGACGGCCCATTGAACTCGAGCGCGCCGAGCACCGACTTGTAGAAGTGGTTCGCGTGCGCGCAGGTCGTTTGCGCGACGTACACATGGGGATGCATCATCGCGATCTGAGCGATCTCCTTGCGGCGTTCCTGCTTGCCATCGAACTTCTTGCCATGCACGCTCATCTTCGTGTTTTGCCCGGTGAAGCTGGCGGTCGATGCCTGTCCGCCGGTATTCGAGTAGACCTGCGTATCGAGCACGAAGACGTTGATGTTCATCCCCGAAGCGAACATTCGGGACAACGACTGGAAACCGATGTCGAACATCGCTCCGTCACCGCCGATGCACCAGATCGGCTTGTCGCCCCAACCCATCTGATTCCAGCGCAAGCGCACGCCCATCGCGTCCGCGGGGGCGTTCTCGAACAACGAGTTCGTCCAGGGAACGAGATACGGGTTGTAAGGATAGGTCGATGTGTAAACGGTATTGCAGCCGGTGGCGGCGACGATGCCCCACTGGTTGCCGTACTTCAATCCGGTGGCGGCGCACATCATGCGGAGGGCAGTCCCTTCGCCGCAGCCCGCGCACGAGCCAGCTCCGCCGACATAGATAAGAGTCTGTTCCTTGAGCATCATGTCGATTAGCAGGTTCTCGTTGATGTACTGCTCATCGGAAGGCCCGAAGTTCTTGAAGAAGCGATGACTCTTGCGAATCTTGGTCATCGTGTCTTCGGATTTCGGGATCATCTTGAGGGCCAGGTCGTCGCAGACCGTCACGCACTCGGCACACCCCTTGCATTTGCTGGGATCGATGATGATCGCGAACCGGCCCCCTTCCTTTCCTTTCTTCTGCGGGCCTTCGTAGTACTTGCGGGTCTTGGACCACTGCTCCTCGAACATCACGCGGTCGGTTTCGTCGCCGATGTCGTGCAACTTGCCGTTGAGGGCCGACTCCGACAGCACCTTGCCGAGGATGGCGGTGTCGGGACATTCGGTGACGCAGTCCATGCAGCCGGTGCAGTTCTCGGGGATGAACTCCGGGATCTCCGGCGAGATGTAACTGAAGTCGCGGAGCGTCGCGGTGCCGGCGGGTACCAGAGACCGCGCGAGCGGCAGGTCGGCGGGGAGGTCATCGGAGCCGTAGCCGTCCTCGTAGCCACGGATGACGCGCTCGTTGAAGTCTCTCACATCAAGGATCGGCAGCGCGACATCGACGTAGGGAGCATCGTAGAGCGTGCCATACGAATTGTTGTTGAACGGATCCTTGTCGTTGGCTTCGTTCATTGAAGGCAGTGTTTCGGTCGACATGAGTCTGCTCCGGATAGGCGTGTGGCTTGAGGCTTGAGTGCGTGCTACCCATCATCCCGGATGCTTTGAGCATCCGGGATGATTGTCAGGCATGGCCGTTCCCCTCGTGAATCAACGCGTGGGGTATCTCGCACATGTCCCGGTAACCCCGGCGGACGCAGTTCAGGTTGTCCTGCACGACCTGGTCGCCGCGCTTGCCGAAGTACTTTCGCAGGGCATTCTCGACGCCGGCGTAGACCTGCTCTTCGGTCATCGCCAGTTCCTCTGCATAAGGGGTGAGGTGCAGGAACGCTCCCAACAGCACGATGCCCTGCATGCGCATCTGCAGGTCGGCCTCCGTGGCGACCTCTCGGGCGATCTTCACCATGTCCACGAACCAGACCTTGAGATTCTTCTCGCGGATCGACTTCTTGTGATGCGACGGGATCCGCTGCCAGACATCGATCGGCTCCGCGAACGGACTCTGCATGAAGATCGCTCCGCCCGGCACCAGTCCCTTCAGCGGGTTGCCGCTCTGCAGGGCCGTCGTATCGTTCAAGACGACCAGGTCCACTTGCTCCAACTCGCTGTGCGTGAAGATGTGCGAATCGGCGACCGTGAGATAGTACGTCGTCGGCAAGCCTTTCTTTTCCGATCCGTACTTGGGATACGCCTGCACATCCTTGCCAAAAACTTCGCCGCCGATCGTGGCGATGACTTTGTTCGTCGTGACGGAACCGAACCCTCCGATCGAATGCCCCCGCATCGAGAAGGCGTGCGGCGGACGGAGATCAGGATCTTCGTGCACCGTGAGTGACATCGGATGCTTGATGCCGGTGACGAAGTAGTCCTGCCCGTCATGCTCCATGTTGCGGAAGGTGGCAATGATGTCGCCCGGGCGCACATCACGGCTCCCCAAGCCCGCGGCACCGTGATAGATCTTCGGGATGTGGTCGATCTTTTCGATGCCGTTCTGCCCGGTCATCGCGTCGCAGAACGCGGCCTTGACTTCGCGGGTGAGGTGATTGCCCGTCGTGGAGAGCGGATCGTCCATGCGCTCAATGACGGTGAAGGCCTTGCAGTCCTTGAGTGCGGCGACAATCTGCTGTGATGGGAACGGACGGAAGCAGGTGACGTTCAAACATCCGGCCCGGACGCCGAGTTCGTCCCGCAGATAGTCGATCGTTATCTGGGCGGTTTCCATGTAGCAGCCCATGCCGACCAGAATGTATTCCGCGTCGTCGCACCGATAGGCGTCCACGAAGCCGTAACGGCGTCCCGTCTTGCGATAGAACTCGTCGAAGGCGTCTTCCAGCACCGGGGCGCACTGTTCGTAATACCAGCGCTGGGCGATCTTGCCCTTCATGTACGAGTCCTGATTCTGCACCACTCCCGACATCATCGGGCTGGCGGTGTCCATCAGGTTCATCAACTTGTCTTCGGGCTTGCCGACGTAGTCCTTCATGAACTCTGGTTCGCACAGCAGGACGGATTCCACGGTGTGAGTGGTGAGGAAGCCATCCTGCACGTTGAAGAACGGCGTGACAGAAGCCTCGGCCGCGCGGCGCGAAATCAGGCACAGATCCCCCGCTTCCTGAGCATTGCGGCCAAACAACATGCCCCAGCCGACATCGGCGACACTCATCACGTCATCATGCCCGGCATGGACATTGAGCCCTTGGCTGGTGAGTGCACGGGCGCCGATGTTGAACACCACCGGCAGGCGCTTGCCCGAGATCGTGTAGAGCACTTCCTTCATCAGGACCAGGCCCTGACCCGATGTAAAGTTAGTGACGCGTCCGCCGGCGACCGCGAAGCCTTCGCAGAACGTGGCGGAAGAGTGTTCGCTCTCGGGTTCGAGGAATTCGAGCTGATCGCCCCAGAGATTCGGCACGCCATTCATCATGGCCAAGTTGAACCCGCCGGCCATCGTGGTGGAACTGGTGATGGGGTAAGCCCCCGATCCCTGACTGATGCGGGTCTCGACCCACACGACGGCCTCGGCACCATCGCAGGTGGTGGGAATGCCGGGGTACTGAAACTTCGGCTGAACAGATTCGACGGCCGGAGTTTCGATTTCACCGATCGACATGCTCGTTCCTCTTTCCGGATAGGAAGGCCGATCAGGCACGCAGCCATGCAGCGCCGAATGGGCCGTTAGAGATGGACCGAAATCTACACTGCGATCCCAAGTCGAGGGCCGCCCTTTCAGGCGGCACCGACGCGGGTGCGGTCGGTACGGCGAAGCACTTCGGAGCAATCGGCCGAGGTGTTCACCACCGACCCCCTCTTGAAACAAGAGCTGCTCTACATCGTGTGACCGATGTGGTCACGACCTTTCTATCCTACACTCATCCTTCATCGGTCAACAAGGATCAAGGGGTCATTTGTCGCTTGTCATTGGTCGCTTAGTGCTCCATTTCCTTCCCAATGACAAATGACCAAGGACAAAGGACTTCTGACCAACTGCAGCTGACACTGCCGCGAATACTCGGCATGCTCTGGGCCTCGCCCAATTCGTTGATCGGCCTATTCGTCGGTCTGCTGGGACTGGCTTCGGGCGGCAGCGGACGGCGGATCGGACCGACGCTGGAGTTTTCCGGCGGCGTGATCTGCTGGCTCCTGCAGAAGACGCCCGTCCGCGCCGTCGCGATGACGCTCGGACATGTGATCATCGGTCTGGATCCCGATTCGCTGGAGCGGGTCCGGCTGCATGAATGGGTTCACGTGCGTCAGTACGAACGCTGGGGACCGTTCTTCATTCCCGCGTATCTGACCTGCTCGTTGTGGTTCTGGATGCGGAAAAAAGAC